>CAYFMB010000192.1:0-3948 GCA_964344095.1 uncultured Klebsiella sp. | reverse complement strand
TCGGCGCATTCCAGCCGAAACAAGTGGGTCAGTTGCCACCCAAAGTGATGGCGGCGATGACGGAAGCGCAGTTTGGAGCGCTACCCCCTACAGCGTTTGCGGGCTTTAATCCCAACCAAGTCAAGGTGCTGCCACCCAAGTTTTTTGGGATGTTGGATCCGAGCGAGATCCGTCAGATGGCACCAGAGGCGATGGATGGTCTGACTGGCCAGCAGATCATGCGCATGGCTCCCGGACTCCTGAAGAGTCTGGTTCCCAAGCAGATTGCTGCGATCAAGCCAGCTGCCATCGATGACCTGACCCAGCAACAGTTGGCGGCTTTCACGCCACAGCAGGCTGGGGGATTTACTCCAGCACAGCTCCAGGCGTTCTCGGACCAACAGGAGAATGCCCTGCCTCAGACGTTTGTCAATGCACTGACCCCTGAGCAAAAAGCGGCGCTCAACGACGCCGTCGTGGCGACTCCGGTGGCTCCTGTGACACCGGTGATGCCAAGCAACCCTGTGCCCCCCACGGTCCCAGGCGTTTCGACGGCTTTGCAGTCGCTGCATCCCTTTGGAAACAGCAACGGTTTTGTGTCTTCTGCAGGGTTTGGTGGCTGATTCCTCCTGCTGATGTACAAGTTGTTTCTGCTTGTTGAGACGGTGGCTGCTCGTTAGAGCAGCCACCTTTTTTATTGCTAGTGGTCAGCACTGTGCTGCTGAACCAGTGCCTGCACAGGGCTGCGGGGGGCGTGGTGGCATTGTCGGAGTCGGTGGTTAGGTGTTGACCCCGACCAGACGGCCGCCGTCGAGGTTGACGATGCGGTCGGCGATGTCGAGCACCTTGTTGTCGTGGGTGACCATCACAATCGCCGAGCGTTGCTGATCGGCGAGGCGACGAAACAGCTCCACCACCTCGCGGCCGGATTCGCGGTCGAGGGCGGCAGTGGGTTCGTCGGCCAGCAGCAACCGGGGCGCGGCGGCAAGGGCCCGGGCGATGGCCACCCGCTGTTTCTGGCCGCCTGAGAGTTTCTCGGGGAAATAGGTCATACGGTCGGCCAGCCCCACCTGGGTGAGCACGGCACCGGCCCGCGCATTCATGGCGCTGTGGCCCTGCTGCAGCCAGTGATCGTGCACCTCCAGGCCCAGGCGCACGTTGGCCAACGCATTGAGGTAGGGCAGCAGGTTGTGGGCTTGAAAAATGAAGCCGGCCTGGCGCCGCAGCCGGGTCAGGGTTGGTTTTTCGGCCTGCAGCAGCTCCTGGCCCAGCACCTTGAGGCTGCCGCTCTGGGCGGCCCGCAGCCCGCCCAGCATGGTCAGCAGCGTTGTCTTGCCCGAGCCCGACGGGCCGGTGAGGATCACGATCTCCCCGGGATGCACGCTCAGGTTGATGTCGCTGAGCACCTGCTTGGCTGTGCCTGCCTCGAGGAAGGCATGGTTGAGATGGCTGACTTCGATCAGCGGTGCGTTTGAGACATCGCCGGCGGGCTCATGGGGTGCTGCGCTCATCACACCATCCCGCTTAAAAGATCTCGGCTGGGTCGAGGCGCCGCAGCTTGCCGGTGGCCAACCAGCCCGAGATGCTGCACATCGCCAGGGTGAAGCCGAACACCAGCACGGCACGGCTCGCCGTCATCACCACCATCAGCGAGGTCGACCGCGCCAGAAAGCCATAGAGCCCCAGCGACAGCAGCAGGCTGGGGGCAAACGCCAGCACCGCCAGAATCAGCGATTCCTGCACAATGATGTTGACAACGAAAGCGTCGTCGTAGCCCATGGCCTTGAGCGTGGCGTACTCGCTGAGGTGATCGCTGACATCTGAGTAGAGGATCTGGTAGACGATGATGCCGCCGACGACGAGTCCCACCAGCACGCCAAGGCCAAAGATCAGCCCAAACGACGAATTGCGGCGCCAGTAATTCACTTCAGTGGCGGCTAGTTCCGGGATCGTGAACACCTTCACGGAGGGGTCCAGGAAATTCTCAAGCGTCGCCTTCACCCGTTTGGGGTCAACGCCGGGCTCCAGTTGGATGACCCCCATCTGGATGTCGTCGACGTTTTGGTTGGGAAAGATGGTCTTGAAATTGGTGGCCGAGGTGATCAGGTTGATGTCGGCCGCAAAGGTGAGCCCCATGCTGAACAGCCCCACGACGCGGGCGCGCACACCTTGCAGTTCGGTGTCGTAGTACCCCTGTCGCTGCACGGTCTCGACGACCGGCCCGGCGTTGTGTTTGGAGCGGGTGTCAAACAGCACGCTGTCGCTGCGCTGCAGCAGCACCGCCTGGTTGGCCAGCTCGGGCAGCTTGAGGGCCGGGTTTTCGGGGGCAATGGCGAACAGCAGCGCCTGCTTCTGCTGGCGGGTCTGCTGGTTGAGCCATTCGCTGATGCCCAGGTAGAGCGGTGCGACGTTGCGCACCCCATCCACCCCCAGGGCCTGGGTGAGACGCGCACGCGGAAAGCTCAGCTGCTCACCCAGGTACAGGTAGCGTCCGCTCACCATCACCAGCTCGCCGTTGAGCTGCTGAATCGGACGTTTCTGGCTGTCGTATAGGCCGCCCGAAAGACCGAGCTGAAAGAACACCAGCACGTTGGCGAAGCTGACCCCGGCGATCGCTGCCGCGAGGCGCATCGGCCGGTGGGTCGCCTGCCGCCAGGCCAGGGGCGTGCGGCGCAGCAGCTGCTGAACGCTCATGGATTGGCGGGCCGGCTCAGTCCGCTCTGCTGCCGCCGTTGCGCTTCGATCAGTTGCTCGCGGCGTTGTTGCTGCAGCGCCCGTTGCTGTTGGGTCAGTGGATCGAACAGCACATTGACCTGCAGGTAGTTGGTCAGGCTGGCCATGGCAGCGTTTTCGGGCGACAGGCCGATCTTGACCTCGAACACGCGTCGGTCGAGGTTCTCGCCGGCTTGGCCGCTGAACACGGTCTGACGGCTCACCTGACGGGCAATGTCGACAACCGTGCCCTTGATGGCGCGGCCGCCGAAGCCATCGGCGGTGATCGTCACCCGCTGCCCCACCATGATGCCGGGGCGGTCGGTCTGATACACCTCGGCGATCACGCCCATGCGGCTGCTGTCGCCCATCTCGAGCAGGCCGTCATCACCCACCTTGTCGCCGGGGTAGGCGTTGATCTTGAACACCGTGCCGCCGAAGGGTGCGCGCACCGTGGCCTTGGCCAGCTCGGCCCGGTCACGCTCCAGCGTGGCGCGCTGTTCAGCCAGTTCAGCGGCGAGGGTGTGCTGGTCGCCAATCGCCTGGTCGAGGCTGGCCTGGGTGGTGCTGAGGATCGTGGCGCGCCTGTCTCGGGTTTCGGCGCTGCTGGCCCCCTGGGCAAACAGCTGGCTGTAGCGCCGCAGTTCCACCTCGGCCTGGGCGACCTCGGCGCGGTATTTGGCGATCACGCTGGTCTGGGCGTTGAGCTTGCGCTCGGCCACGCCGACCGCCGCTGCCGCCTCTTGCGTGGTTTTCTCGAGGCTGGCTGCGCTCTCGAGAATGGCCAGGGGCTGGCCTTTGCGAACGCTGTCGCCCTCCTTCACCAGGATCTGGCGTACGGCGTCGTTGCTCAGCGAGCTGGGCACTGACACCTGCACCACCCGGTCGAGCGGTTCGACCCGGCCGATGGCCGCGATGCGCCGCGGCAGCAGGGTCTGTTGCTGGCGTTGGGCGTCCAGCCGTTTCTGCTGCTGCATCACGCCGACGGCGATGCCCCCTCCAGCCACAAGCACCGCCAGGGCAATCCACAGCCTGCGGCGAGGGTGCTCTGACGGACTGGCGGTCATGGCGTCAGACACGACGCTCAGACTAGGCGCGCTCGCCCAGGGCGTCTGCTTCACCACAACCTGTTTGTTGGTGTGAGCGGCGGTTCAGCCATCCTGAGAAGACGGTCGTGGTGCAGCCCTGCCGATGATTCAGGTCAAAGGCCTCAGCAAGACCTATCGCGTTGCCGCCAAGCAGCCCGGGCTGCTTGGC
>CAYFMB010000191.1:0-3959 GCA_964344095.1 uncultured Klebsiella sp. | reverse complement strand
ACTGGGGATAAAGGATTTGCAATCCTCTGCCTTACCACTTGGCCATGCCGCCGTTAGGGGAGCAAACTCCCGCTGAAGGATCGTATCAGCCGTGGCATGGGCGAGCGCTTGCTGGTTCTGAGCAATGGCCATGGCGAGGACCTCATCGCCCTGCGCATCCTCGAAGCCCTGCATCGGCTGCGTCCTGGCCTGCAGGTCGCTGTGCTGCCTTTGGTGGGCCAAGGCAATGGCTTTGCAGCAGCCGAGGCCGCCGGCTGGCTGCAGCGCATCGGCCCGCGCCAGTTGCTGCCTAGCGGGGGGTTCAGCAACCAGAGCCTGCGGGGCCTGCTAGCCGATCTGGCTGCGGGGTTGCCGTTGCTCAGCTGGCGCCAGTGGCGCTTGGTGCGCCAGTGGGGTCGCCGCGGCGAGCCGATCCTGGCCGTGGGCGACCTGCTGCCTCTGTGGCTGGCCTGGTGCGGGGGCGGCCCCTTTGGGTTTGTGGGCACCCCCAAGAGCGACTACACCTGGGCATCACCCTCACCGCGGGGGTGGGCCCGCAGCCCCCTGGCCGATGCTTACCACCGGCTCAAGGGCAGCGAATGGGATCCGTGGGAGTGGGCGCTGATGGGCAGCCATCGCTGTGCCCTGGTCGCTGTGCGCGACCGGCTCACGGCCCGAGGCCTGCGGCGCCATGGCGTGGCCGCCCTGGCGCCGGGGAACCCGATGCTGGATGGGCTCGCCAACAGCGCGCTGCCACCAGCCCTGAACGCCCGCCGGCGCCTACTGCTGCTGTGCGGCAGCCGCATGCCTGAGGCCCTGCGCAATGCAGCCGCCCTGCTGAGCCCGCTCGATCATCTGAGCGAGACCGGCGACCTCACCGTGCTGATGGCCACCGGTCGCGACCCCAGCCCCGCTGCACTGGCAGAGCTACTGCTGCAGAAGGGGTTTACCCAAGCGTCCCTGGCGCAGCAGCCAGGCTTGCCCGGTGGCGCAGCAGCACCAGCGGCCATCTGGCGGCGTGGTGGCCTGGAGCTGTGGCTGGGACCAGGATGCTTTGCCCAGTGGGCCAGTTGGGCCGAGGTGGGGCTGGCCAACGCTGGAACCGCGACCGAGCAGCTCACCGGCCTGGGCATCGCGGCGTTGTCGCTGCCGGGCCGGGGGCCCCAGTTCAAGCCAGGCTTTGCCCGGCGCCAGAGCCGGCTGCTGGGGGGCGCAGTGATGCCCTGCCACAGCCCCGGCCAGCTGGCCGAGCGCCTCAGCCTGCTGCTGGCCGAACCCAAGCTGCGGCAACAACTGGGCAGCCAGGGACGCCGGCACATGGGCACTGCCGGTGGCAGCGCCGCCATCGCACAGCTGATCGGGAGGCGCCTGCTGCTGCCAAGCGCCGGGGGATGATGGCGACCACGCCCCTTCAGCGGTCATGGCCGGCATCACCGATCGCAGTTACAGCGTCCTGTGCGGACGCATCGCCAGCGTCATGGGCATCAGCCAGTCGGCCGCCCGCCGCAAGGTCGACATTCGCGCCGCCCAGGCCGGCCAGCGCGATGTGGCCGGCCGCATCAGCATCGCCGAGGCGCTGCTAGCCGAGCTGGAGGCCAACCCCGCCGACCATCAGGGGGTGCTCAGCGCCCAGCTGGGCACGGTGGGCAACGACGACCTCTACATGGTTGAGGACTGACCCGCAGAGGACTGGGCTGGCTCAGCGGTTGCCGCCGCTGCTGTGCTCAAACAGCAGATGGAAGCGGTTGCGGTCGAGCTCGGCCATCACCGGAACGCAAGCGAAACAGCGCACCGCCAGATCCCAGCGCTCTTCGCGTTTGAGCATCTGCTCGAGCCGATCGCGGGCGGGCAACAAATAGCGCACGTCACCAGCGGCGTAGGCCAGCTGGGCGTCAGAGAGGTCTTCGACACGACCCCAATCAGAGCTCTGGGCTTGTTTGTCCAGCTCGATGCCCACCAGCTCCTGCACCACCTCCTTGAGCCCGTGCTTGGGGCTGTAGGTGCGCGCCAGCCGGCTACCGATCTTGGTGCAAAAGATTGGATTGACGGTGATGCCCAGGTTCTCGGCCAGGGCCGCCACGTCAAAGCGGGCGAAGTGGAAGACCTTCTCGATCGCGCTGTTCTCCAGCAGGGTCTTGAGCCGAGGCGCTTCGGTCTGACCGCGGTGCAGACGGATGCAGCAGACGTTGTCATGGTCGTCGCAAATCTGCACGAGGCAGAGGCGGTCACGACCATGGATCAACCCCATCGCCTCGGTGTCGATGGCCAGGGCGCGGGCACCGGCATAGAGCGCAGCCCAGGCGTCATCAAGATCGCGATCGAACACCGCGAAGCGCGACGGAGTCGGCAGGTTGCTGGTGGCGGGGGCTTGGGTCAAGGGTGCAGCAAGAACAATCCGACAATCTCGCAAGCCGCAGAATGGCAACCATGGCGACGACCACCTCAACCCTGCTGCTCACCTTGCTGATGGCCATCGGCCTCGGCTTTTTTCTGCGAGCGGCCAGCAAAGACCGCACCACAGTGGTCGACGTGCATTCGCCGCGGCCTGCACTCGAGGTGCTCAATGGCCTGACCACCTGGCTGAATGCCAGGGGTTGGCACACCGACGGTGGTGATCCAAACCGCCAGGTCCTGCGCTTTCGCGGGCAGGTCGCCAGCAGCCCAGCGCTGGCTGGGCTGCTGTCGCTGCTGGGGGGGCTGGGCGCCGCCTGTCTGGGCTTGGTGCTGCGCCAGTTGTGGCCGCAGCTGGGCTGGTGGCCGCTGCTGCTGGCACTCCTGGGACCTGTCGCCGGGCTGCTCTACCGGCATCGCGCCCAGCGAGCCGAAACCCTTGAGCTTCGTCTGATTGAAACCACCGCGGCCATGGGTGGCAGCAGCCTGCGGCTGCGGGCCCATAGAGACGAGCTGATCGCGCTGGAGCAGGAACTGGGTCCCAAATTTGGGCTGGCCAGCGATGGCGCTCTGCTCAGTTCTCCGATTTGATGGCTGGCATGACTGCTGCTTCGAACCTGAGACGCCAGCTGCGTCCCACGGCCGCCGCACTGGGAGGCCTTGCCTTGTTGCTTCCAGGTCTGGCCATGACGGCTCAGGCCCAGCAACTGCAGCCCCTGGTGATTGCCCGCAGCAGCCAGGACATCACCGGTCCGCGCTCGCGCCTGAACAAGGACTGGCAAGCCACCCGGCAGCTTTCCGGCAACGTGGAGATCCTGGTGATGCCGGGCCATGCCGACTCCCAGGGCTACGGCAGCGGCGCCAGCGGCGAGGCGGTGGCCGTCTATGGCGCCAGGCCCATGGACCGCACCATGAGCGACGAGCTGTACTGGAACCTGGCGATGGTCGAGGCGGTGGTGCGTCTGGGTCAGGCTCGTGGACTGCAGATCCGCAGCTACGACCCCGGCGTGCGCAGCATCTCCAGCGGCAGCGATCCACGCACCACCTGGAGTGTGGGCAAAGCGCACGTCAAGGCCGGGGGCTATGCCATCGAAATTCATCACGATGCCCATGGTTCGGTGGGCGTCGGTTCCGGACTGATCCCACCGATCAGCAACGGTCCAAGTCAGATCGACGAGAGCCTTGCCGAAGAATTTGGTGCGTTCCCGCGCTGGTTTCGCGATGGCTTGGGAGCGCCCAAGCGGGGCATTGCCATTCTCGAGATCGGCAAGCTCGAAGGCCAGCTCGAAGCCAGCCTGCGCAACCCTGCCACCCGGCAGGCCACGATCGACGCCATTGCCACCCGCGTGGTCATGGCCCTGGAGCGTGGGGTGGGAGCGGGCCAGCAGGTTGAGCCCACACCCAGCATCGCCATGCCGCCCCTGCTCAGCCCACCGCCTGATGTGGTTGGCAGCGCTCCTTGAGGCTGGAATCCTCCAGCCAGTTCTGCGGTTTGGTGAACAGGTCGGTGAGCAGGGCCTCGCGGCTGCCAGTCTCGGCGCTGTAGCCGTACTCCCAGCGCACCAGCGGCGGCAGTGACATCAGGATCG
>CAYFMB010000190.1:630-3994 GCA_964344095.1 uncultured Klebsiella sp. | reverse complement strand
GCCAGCGCTCGCCCTCAATCAGCAGCAGCCCTTCATCGAGCTCATGGCTGAGCTGTTGCCTGAGATGCTCCAGAGGGTCTGCGGGCTCGGCAACCCCCGCTTGCTGTAGCAGCTCAGCCATGACGATGCCTTCGCGGCGCCGCAGTCCCACCAGCAGGCGATCATCGAAGGCCACACCGCCGGTTTGGGGGGGCATCAGGGCAGCAGGCTCCTGCTCAAGCTCGACCACCCAGCTCTCGTACGCCTCGCGGCTGCGGGGCCGCGCCACGCGCATGCCGCTGTTGCAGCTGGTGGCACCCATGCCGAAGCCCCACCAGTCGGCCCCGCTCCAGTACACACGGTTGTGGCGCGCGCTGTGGCCCGGTTTGGCGTAGTTGGAGATTTCGTAGTGCCCGTAGCCTGCGGCCGCCAGACGGGCGCTGGTGAGCTCCAGCAGATCGGCGGCCAGGTCGTCGTCGGGCAGCTCCAGCTGGCCGCGCTCGGCCTGCTTGCCGAAGACGGTTCCCGGCTCCAGGGTCAGCTCGTAGATCGACAGGTGCGGCGCCGCGCTGGCGATCGCCAGCTGCAGCTGCAGCTGCCAGGCCTGGCGGCTCTGGCCCGGCACCGCCTGGATCAAGTCAAGGCTCCAGCTGTCCAGATCACCCTTGCGCAACGCTGCGTTGAGCCAGGCGATCGCCTCGTGCACGTGTTGCTGGCGGTGCCGTCGACCCAGGTGCTCCAGCACTCCATCGTCAAAGCTCTGGCCCCCGAGGCTGATGCGGTTGATGCCGGCTGCCAGGTAGCCCCTGAGGCGCTGCTGGTCAAAGCTCGCCGGATCGAGCTCCATGCTGATTTCGGCCCCTGGTGCCAGGCCGTAGTGCCGTCGCAGCTGATCGAGCAGGGCCCAGACCTGTTCCGGGCTCAGCAGCGATGGGGTGCCGCCGCCCAGGTAGACGGTGCTCAGCGGCGGGCCGCCAGGACTGGCGTCAATCTCACGCTGCAACAGGGCCACATAGGCCGCGATCGAAGCGGACCCAGGCGCCCCGTCAGCGGCGCTCGCCCGGTCCCCCAGGGGTACAACCGCAAAGTCGCAGTAGAAGCAGCGCCGGTGGCAAAACGGAATGTGCAGATAGGCGCTGCGCGGGGCAAACATCAAACGGGCTGCTGCGGACAGGGTTGTGGTCGGTTACCCAGGCAGGCCAACGGCGCTGGAATCAGGCAAGCTGCCCCAAGGAGGGGCATCTTGGTCCCCCAGCGCGGGCATGGTTGACGCTCTCATCCTGATCCTGTTTGTGCTCTCCGGCGCTGCCGCGGGCTGGCTCGGCGTCGATCTGCTGCCGGAACAGCTGTTGGTGCAGGTCGCTGATGCCGAGCGCCTACGCACGGTGCTGGCACTGGCTGGCTCCGGCTTCGGCATCACGGCGGGGCTGCTGTTTCAGCAGCTCAGGCGCCGACTCATGGCCCAGGTCCGCAGCATGCCTACCGACCTGCTGGTGAGCCGGGCCGTTGGCCTGATCCTGGGTTTGCTGGTGGCCAACCTGTTGCTGGCGCCAATTCTGCTGCTGCCCCTCCCCTGGGAGGTCATCTTTGTTAAACCGTTGGCAGCGGTGCTCAGCAACGTCTTTTTTGGCGTGCTGGGCTACAACCTGGCCGAGGTGCATGGCCGCACCCTGTTGCGCCTGTTCAACCCTGCCAGCACCGAGGCGCTGCTGGTCGCTGATGGTGTGTTGCTGCCCGCCAGCGCCAAGATCCTCGACACCAGCGTGATCATCGATGGCCGCATTCGCGGTCTGCTGGAGTCGGGCCTGCTCGAGGGGCAAGTGATCGTCGCCGAGTGCGTCATCGACGAGCTGCAGACCCTGGCTGACTCCAGCAATGCCGAGAAGCGCGGCAAGGGCCGCCGCGGCCTCAAGCTGCTGACCGAACTGCGCGAGACCTACGGACGTCGTCTGGTGGTCAACAGCACCCGCTACGACGGCAGGGGGGTCGACGACAAGTTGCTCAAGCTGTCGGCCGACACCGGCGGCACCCTGCTGACGGCCGACTACAACCTGGCCCAGGTGGCGCAGGTGCAGGAGCTCAAGGTGATGAATCTGAGTGAGCTTGTGATCGCGCTGCGCCCCGAGGTGCAGCCTGGCGACGAGTTGCAGCTCAAGATCGCCCGCGACGGCAAGGAGGCCGAGCAGGGGGTGGGGTACCTCGACGACGGCACCATGGTTGTGGTCGAGGGCGCCCGCGGTCGCATTGGCGAGCGTCTGCCGGTGATCATCACCGGCGCCCTACAAACCCCCACAGGTCGCATCGTGTTTGCTCGGCTCGACGGAGCTCCGTCAGCCACGGTTGCCCCTGGCCCCGCCCTGCGAGCCGCCGACAAGCCCCAGGTCAACAAGGCCGAAGCGCGCCGCCGCAGGAGCGGCAAACCGGCTGCTGGCTCCGATCCGGACACGTCGAACCCCCGCTAGGCTCGCGGTTCCTGCCTGAGCTGCTTCGCCGATGACGGTGTCAGCCCCCTACTACGGCGATTCGGCGGTGATGCGCACCCCGCCCCCTGACCTGCCGAGCCTGCTGCTCAAGGAGCGGATCGTCTATCTGGGCCTGCCCTTGTTCAGCGATGACGACGCCAAACGTCAAATGGGCATCGATGTGACTGAGCTGATCATTGCTCAGTTGCTGTATCTGGAGTTCGACAACCCCGACAAGCCCATCTTCTTCTACATCAACTCCACGGGCACTAGCTGGTACTCGGGTGATGCGATCGGCTTTGAGACCGAAGCCTTTGCCATCGCCGACACGATCAGCTACGTGAAGCCCCCGGTGCACACCATCTGCATCGGTCAGGCCATGGGCACCGCAGCCATGATCCTGAGTGCCGGTACCAAGGGTCATCGCGCCGCCTTGCCCCACGCCTCGATCGTGCTGCATCAGCCCCGCAGCGGCGCCCGCGGCCAGGCCACCGACATTCAGATCCGGGCCAAGGAGGTGCTGCACAACAAGCGGACCATGCTCGAGATGTTGGCGACCAACACCGGCAAGAGCGTCGAGCAGCTGTCCCGTGATTCGGACCGCATGACCTACTTCACAGCCGAGGAGGCCAAGGAGTACGGCCTGATCGACCGCGTGCTCACCAGCCAGAAGGACCTGCCCGGCGGCGGCGCTGCGGCTGCTGTGGCTGGCGATCGCAGTCCCGCTGGCATCGGTTGATGCCCGTGTCCCCCTTGCCTGCCGCGCCTGAGCGTTGTCGTGTCCGGCGGGTCTCGTTCACCTTCTGAGTGTTGTCTAGACATTGTCTAGACCGTTGTTCAGACCCTGTCTTCCCCTCTCCTTTCATTCCCGTTCACCCACCCCTGAGCCATGCCGATCGGCACCCCCAGCGTTCCCTACCGCC
>CAYFMB010000190.1:0-620 GCA_964344095.1 uncultured Klebsiella sp. | reverse complement strand
CGCATGACCTATTTCACGGCCGAGGAGGCCAAGGAGTACGGCCTCATCGACCGCGTGCTCACCAGCCAGAAGGATCTGCCCGGTGGCGGCGCCGCTGCGGCTGTCGCATCGGACCGCAGCCCTGCCGGCATCGGCTAGGCCCGGTCTCTGCACGCACCACACCCTGTCTCAACCACCCACAGCCTGAGCCATGCCGATCGGCACTCCCAGCGTTCCCTACCGCCTCCCCGGCAGCCAGTACGAGCGCTGGGTCGACATTTATACGCGCCTCGGCGTTGAACGCATTCTGTTTCTGGGCTCGGAGGTCAACGATGCCGTGGCCAATGCCCTGGTGGCCCAGATGCTGTATCTGGACTCGGAGGACAACTCCAAGCCCATTTATCTGTACATCAACTCGCCGGGTGGCTCGGTGACCGCCGGTCTGGCGATTTACGACACCATGCAGTACGTCAAGAGCGACGTGGTCACCATTTGCGTGGGCCTGGCGGCCTCGATGGGGGCGTTCCTGCTGGGGGCCGGCACCAAGGGCAAGCGTCTGGCCCTGCCCCACAGCCGCATCATGATTCACCAGCCCCTGGGCGGCACCAGCCAGCGCCAGGCCAGCGACATCGAGATCGAGG
>CAYFMB010000189.1:0-4051 GCA_964344095.1 uncultured Klebsiella sp. | reverse complement strand
CATTGGCAAGACTCGTGGCCGTGTGCAGCGAGCGCTGCGTTGACATCGAGCCTGTGAGCTTGAACACGCCAGCTTTTTTAGTCGTTGCTTGGTTACCGCTAGCGGCTGTCGTTGTGGCCGTTGTTGTTGCCATTAACGGATTGAACCGTTGATTCCTTTGTTGATGTTATCGTTATTATCTGCAGCTTCAGCTTTTGCCGGATTTTTTTGGGATTACAAGATGAGTTTGCTGCTGGCCTCTGCCTCGCCTGCCCGCCGCCGTCTGCTGGAGCAGGCTGCCATTCCCCATTGGGTCAAGGTCAGTGGCGTCGATGAAGAGGCCATCCGCCACAGCGATCCCACCCAGCTGGTGCAGTTGCTGGCGGCAGCCAAAGCGCAGGCGGTTGCAGACACCATCTGCGCACGCCATTGCGGCCGTTCATCTCTGGCTGGCTCCCATGGTGATCAACCCACCACGACGGCAGTCCTGGGCTGTGATTCGGTGTTGGCGTTTGACGGCGAGGTGTTTGGCAAGCCTGCCCATGCCGCCGAGGCGATCGCCCGCTGGCGGCGCATGGCGGGTGGTTGGGGTGAGCTGCACACCGGCCATTGCCTGCTGCGTGGGCCCCAAGGCCCCGAGACGTTGCCCGCCCAACAGCTCAGCACCGTCACCACCCGGGTGCAGTTTGCTGAGTTGAGTGATGTCGAGATTGCGGCCTATGTGGCCAGCGGTGAGCCCTTGCAGTGCGCCGGCGGCTTTGCGCTCGAGGGCCGCGGCGGGGCCGTGGTCGAGCGCATCGATGGCTGTTTTTCCAATGTGATCGGCCTCAGCCTGCCACTGCTGCGTCGCTGGCTGGCGGGGGTGGTGTGAACTGTCCCGCCAGCGCTTCAGCGCTGATCTGGCGGTTGACAAAGTCGATACCACTCCACTGTTGGTATTGCTGCAACGTGCGCATCGTCCCGAGCCCATACGGTGCAGGCAGGTTGCTGCCGTTCGTCAGGGCCAACACGCGTGCGATGGCATGACTGTTCCGCTCACCCCAGTCGGCATGGTCGGCCCAATGGGTGATGTTGGCTTCATTGACGCGCTTGTAGAGATGAAAGATCAACAGACGGTCGGGGTTGTAGAAGTTGAAGCCGCGTGTCCAGAGCCGTAGAGCCAACGAAATCTCCTCGCCGTCGAAGTAAAGCTCCGGGTCGTAGGGCGCCGCTGTGATCAGCTCGCCGGGGCCAAACAACAAGCCAGCGGCCACCAAGGCACTTGCCAGGGGTTGGGGCGGTCGCTCCTCAGGATGGCGGTAGCGGCTGATGCCTTGCAGGCGTAGCAGGCCTTGCTCATCAAAGCGAAGCGCTGCCATCACAGGCAGGGTTGCGGTGTCGCAGACATCGGGCAGCTCAAAGGCGTTGGGGTACACGCTCAGCACGGCTCGCGTGTCGTTGCAGCGCCTCCAGCAGGCGAGCAGCTCCCGGTCCCAGGCCGGGGCAAAGCGCATGTGGCTGTCGATCTGGAGGGTGAACGGCTCTCTGCACCAGAGGCGTTGGCTGCGGGCACGGGCCCAGCAGACGCCGCCGCTTTGGCTGGCGGGCACCAGATCAAGACGCAACTGGGCCCCGCGCAAGCCGGGACCGCTCGGCAGGGTGGCCGGTCCGCAGCTGGCCCCATCGCTGCGATCGAGTTGCAGGCAGATGCCAATGTGCAGTCGCTCGGGATGGATCGCCTTGGCGATCAGATCGTGCAATGTCGCGCCCAGCTGTGGGTCGCGGTAACTGGCAATCTGGACAAAGATCCTCTCCTGCAAAGCGCCTGCGCCAGCTGGAAACTCCAGCCTAGTGATGGCAAGCTGGACTGCGCTTGCAGGTGCCATGGCACGGCCGCTCACCGATGACTGGCGCGACTGGTTGCGCCTCAATCGCGATCGAGGCTGTGATCGCGAGGTGCTGTTTCGCCGTGCCGAGGCCGAAGGCTTTGATGCCATGGCGATCGCCACTGAGCTGGGCCGGCCCGAGCTGGTGCAGCAGGTTGCCGCGCTAGCACCCACCAGGGATTTCTGGCAGACGATGGCTCAGCCGCCCTTGAGTGACCCCAGCCACCATCCCCGGGCCTGGCGCCTCGATACCGATCGTGCTCAGATCTATGAGATTCCGGCGCTGCTGACACCAGGCGAGTGCGACGCCGTGATCCGGGCCATTGATGCGTCCCTGGTGCCTTCGACGGTCACCCACGGTCCCAGCGATTACCGCACCAGCCGCACGTGTCATTTGGGCGCGGCCGATGCTGCACTGGCCCGCATGCTCGATGAACGCTTTGCGGCGTTGATCGGCGTCGATCCCTCCCTGGCCGAGCCGATCCAAGGGCAGCGCTACGACGTGGGGCAGTACTTCAAAGCTCACACCGACTGGTTCGCACCGGGAACACCCGAATATGAACAGCACGCCAGGCTTGGCGGTCAGCGCACCTGGACGGTCATGGTCTATCTCAACCGCGTTGAGCAGGGGGGAGACACCGTGTTTGAACGGGTCGGGCGCGGTTTCACGCCGGCTGTTGGTCTCGGTCTGGCCTGGAACAATCTGCACCCCAACGGTGAACCCAACCACGCCACCCTGCATGAGGCCATGCCGATTGTGCGCGGCAGCAAATATGTCATCACCAAATGGTTCAGAGCTGAGCCGGGCCGTTGCGGCTGACCGACTCAGAGGCTTAGCGCTGCCGACCGTTCAATTGAACAGATCGGTGAGAAAGTTGCCGATGGCGCGACCCCAGCGCGCATTGGGGTTGCTCTCAGGGCGGTAGTTGTTCTGGGTTGCTGTCAGGGTCATGTTGCCCCAACGGAACACACCGCTCTGGCCGTTGTCGGAGAACTGCACCGGCCAGCTGCCTCCCTGGCCATCACTGATCTGATAGCCGCCCTGCATCTGCTGAAACACGTAGCGCGGCCCGTTCTGCAGATTGACCTCAAAGCGGGGTTGGAAGCCCTGACGCACCTCGCTGAGGGCGCACGGGCCGTTGAACACCTGGCTCATGCCCTGCATCAGCCGGCATTGGGCGGTGTAGCTGTTGCCACTGGGCACTGGACGCGGTGCGGGATAGGGGTTCGGGTTGGGTTGTGGAACGCCTCCAAACAACTGCGTCGTGACCTGCTGATTGATCATCGGCTGTCCGTAGCCATTGCTCCAGCAGCTCAGCTGACGCACATCACAGCGGGTGCCGTTGCTGAGGTTGAACACGGGGCCGGGCCGTCGGCCACCCAGGCTCTGCAAAGCACTCTGCTGGGCATAACTGCCGAAATACTGTGCGGTCAGCCCCAGCGACAGGCCATTGCTGTCGTAGCAGCGCTGGCTGGATTGATCACAGACCACTCCGGCTGAGGGAAACAACAGACTCTGCCCCGGCATGGGTTGCGGCGGGTAGCCGTTGGGGTAGGGGTTCGGAATGGCATGGGCAACGGACGCGCTCAACACCAGGGGCATTGCAAGGCTTGCCGCCCCGGTGATGCGTGTCGGGCGATTCCAGGCCATGGCAACCATCAATCTCTTCGAACCATCTTGGAGAGTGCTTGTCGATTCGATGGCGCTCTGTCAGGAACAGTTGCAGGCCACCGCAACTGCAGCAGGCCACAAAAAAGCCCCTGCTCGCTGCAGGGGCTGTATTGGGATCGAGGGGTGAATCGGGTTGAGACCGATCAGTCGAGGTCGGGCATGGCCAGGGTGGGTTCTGCCTGGCGATCGATTCCCTTCTCGAAACCAGCAGCGGCGGCGCGGGCGCGGCCTGCATGCCAGAGGTGACCCACCAGGAAGAAGAAGGCGAGCACGAACTGAGTCGCAGCCAGCCACTGGCGGATGTTGACGAAGTTCACCGAGTTGGGCTCAGTGATGATGCCGCCCACTGAGTTCAGTGAAGCGTTGGGTGCGTGGGTCATGTACTCAGCCGCGCGGCGCACCTGCCAGGGCTGAATGTCGTTCTGGAGCTTGTCGAGGCTCAGGCCGTTGGGGCCGCGCAGGGGCTCCAGCCAGGGACCACGGAAGTCCCAGAAGCGCATGGTTTCACCACCGAAGATGATCTCGCCGGTGGGGG
>CAYFMB010000188.1:0-4074 GCA_964344095.1 uncultured Klebsiella sp. | reverse complement strand
GCAACCATTCTGGTTGGCGGTAGCGCGGGTCCAGTCCGGAGGCCGCCGCCCAGTGGCTTTCGGCCTCGCCGCGGCTGCCCAGGCGCCACAGCAGCGCCGTGAGACCGGCGCGGGCATCGGCAAACAGGGGGTATCGGCGGATCAACGCGCGCAGCTCGCGCTCGGCGGCTTCCAGTTCGCCCAGTTGAAACGCCGCAAGCGCTGCGCTCGAGCGGGCCATGGCAAAGCCGGGCCGGGCGATCGCTGCCGCTGCAAAGCTGTTGCGCGCTCCAGCCCAGTCGCCCTGGGAGCCGAGCACGTTGCCCAAGTTGTAGAGGGCCGATGCCCGCGGTTCGCCCTCCTCGTTGTGGCGCTCCAGGATCCAGCGGTAGTCGGCTGCGGCTGCATCCCAGCGGCCCAGAGCCTCCTCGGCGGTGCCGCGGTTGAGGTGGGGATCGGCGCTGACGGGATCGAGCTCTATGGCGCGGCTCTGGTCAGCGATCGCCGCTTCGGGGTCTCCCAGGGCCAGCTGCACGTTGCCGCGGTTGCTCCAGGCGGCGGCATCGGCTGGGGCCAGCTCGAGCACCTGGTTCCACAGCGGCAGGGCCTGTTCAAAGTCGCCCTGGCGGCTGGCGCTGAGGGCGGCATCAAACAGCTGCGGCAGGGCAACGGCCTGGCTGCTGGCTGCGGCGACGGCCATCGGTTGGGCCAGCAGCAGCAGCAGCGGTAGGACCAGGGCCAGCAGCAGCCGGGTCAGGGCGCGTCTCATGCCGCCCTCAAATGGGCGCGGGCGGCGTCGGTGGCGATGCGCCCCCGTGGCGTGCGCTGCAAAAAACCCAGCTGCAGCAAGTAGGGCTCCACCACGGTCTCAAGCGTGGTGGCGTCTTCGCCCAGGGCTGCTGCCAGGGTCTCCAGACCCACAGGGCCGCCGCCATGGCCCTCGAGCAGCAGGGTCAGCAGACGCCGGTCGCTGGCGTCGAGGCCGCGGCCGTCGACCCGGTGCAGGCTGAGGGCCTCGGCCACCAGCGCAGCGCCGATGGCGCCGTGGCCGCCCACGGACGCCACATCGCGCACCCGGCGCAGCAGGCGGTTGGCGATGCGCGGGGTGCCGCGGCAGCGGCGCGCCACTTCGAGGGCTGCCTCGGGTTCGAGGCTCAGCCCGAGCAGCCCCGCCGCTCGGGCGACGATGGCCTGCAGCTCGTCGAGGCCATAAAACTCCAGGCGCTGGATCAAACCAAAGCGGTCCCGCAGCGGCGAGCTGAGCGAGCCCGCCTTGGTGGTGGCCCCCACCAGCGTGAACGGCGCCAGCGGCAGCGTGCGGGTGCGGGCGGTGGTGCCCTTGCCCACGGTCAGGTCGAGGCGAAAGTCCTCCATGGCCGGGTACAGGATCTCCTCGGCCACCCGGTTGAGCCGGTGGATCTCGTCGATGAACAGCAGCTCCCGCGGCTGCAGGTTCACCAACAGACCCACAATGTCGCGCGGCCGCTCCAGGGCCGGCGCGCTGGTGATGCGGCAGCGCACCCCCAGCTCTTCGGCCAGCACCAGGGCCATGGTGGTCTTGCCCAGCCCGGGCGGGCCGTACAGCAGCACGTGGTCGAGGGCGTCCTCGCGGGCCTTGGTCGCTTGCACAGCGATGCCCAGCACCTGCTTGAGCTCGCTCTGGCCGATGTAGTCCCCCAGGCGGCGCGGCCGCAGCGAGTCCTCACGCAGGGGCAACTCGGGTTCGTCGCCGTTCTGGCTGGCAGCGTCAACCAGACGCTGCCCAGGGGCGGGACCCGAACCTGCCGCAGATGAGACGATCGCCATGGGCCGAGGGTACCGGCCCCTGCCTAGGGTCGGGGGGCAACAGCGAAGGGACTGCGACAGCGATGGCCAAAGGCGGAGCCAAAAAAGCGGCCGCCCGCGCCCGGCGCAATGAGGCCAACCGGCTGCTGGCCGACAACCGCTTCGCACGGCATCAATACGAGATCCTCGAAACCCTCGAGACGGGCATCGAGCTGTTGGGCACCGAGGTCAAGTCGATCCGCGCCGGTCAGGTGAACCTGCGCGATGGCTTCTGCCTGATCCGCAATGGCGAACTGCAGCTGCACAACGTGCACATCTCGCCTCACAGCCATGCCTCGAAGTATTTCAACCACGACCCGCTGCGGGTGCGCAAGCTGCTGGCCCATCGCCGCGAGATCGACAAGCTCAGGGGCGGCCTCGATCAGAAGGGCCTGGCCCTGGTGCCGCTCAACATGCACCTCAAGGGCAGCTGGATCAAGCTGACCATCGGCCTGGGCAAGGGCCGCAAGCTGCACGACAAGCGCGTCGAGGAGCGTCGCAAGCAGGACGCCAAGGAGACCCGTGCAGCGATCGCGAGGTTGTGATCGCAGCACGCCAACAAAAAGCCCCCGCGTGAACGGGGGCAGGCGCAGGGCTCAGCACGGGGTGGTCAGCTGCACGCGCCGCCTGAGCCGACGGGCCATGGCCAGGGCACTGACGGCACCCAGCACCGGCAGTGGGCCCGGCACGTTGTGGGTCAGGCTGGCTTGGTAGGCGTTGTTGTAGATCGGTGCATCGACTCCGTTCCAGGTCAGGTCGCTGATCGAGAACTTGGTCAGATAGGGGGTTGTGGCGGCAGCCACGTCACCGACCATGCGCACGTTGGTCACCGTGGGGTAATTGGTCTTGGCCAGATAGGCCGAGGTCAATGTGGTGCCCGGCGAGCCCAGCCCCAGGCTGATGGTGTTGGTGCCCACCGGGAAGTTGTTGCTGCCATCGCGGGCCGGCACCGTGACCGCCGAGCTGGCGCCCATGGGGCCAAAGTTGCTCCAGTCGACCGCGCCCCAGTTGGCGCCGTTGTCGGTGCTGACCTCCCAGCCCAGGTTGTTGAAGCTGGCGCTGCCTTTTGTTTCACCGATGTTGAACTGCCAGTAATTGCCGACAGCCATCAGCGGGTCGCTGAAGATATTGGAGAAGTCCAGGCTGAAGCTGTCGCCGGCGACGGCGTCGATCGCCGTGCCTGGCGCCAGGGTGGCGATGCCGCTCACGTTGGCGGCTTGGGCTGATGTGCCTTGCAGCACGGTCGCACCCATCAGGGCGGTGACGCCAATGGCTGTAGCCAGGGCGCCAGAGTTGGGGCGCCGCCGTGGGGGCGCCATTGCGGTTGAGGTCATGGTTGAAGGATTCGGGTGAACAGCCTCACCAGTGGCGACTGGCGCGCTGAGGCTGCAGAGTTGGACCGGTCGCTTCAACCGTAAAAAGCGCATCCGGGGCCGCCAGTGGCTGCCCAAGAACTGCTGCGGATCATCCCCAGCCCTGTGCGCGATCAGGGTTGCACTGGTGGTGGGGGAGCCGGTTCAATCGCCGGTTGGGGTTCGCTCGGGGCGGCCGGGGGCTGGGCCTGTGTCGGCGACTGGGGCCGTGGTGCCGTCGTTGGCGGGTCGGCTCGCAACGACAGGGTGATCAGGGCGGGGGCGACGCCTTCATTGCTGACCAGCAGCTGCACCGGTGAGCGCTTCTGGGCACCCAGACTGACCACCCGCAGCGGGCCGCGGGCTTCCAGCGCACTGCCGTCGGCGCCGAACACGCTCATTTGCATCAGCGGCGAGCCGTTGACCCCCAGCACCAGGCGGTATCCAGCCGGCAGTCGGATCGGGAACAGCCGCGCTCCGCCTGCGTCGACTTGGGCTGACAGCACCTTGGTCTGCAGCGGTTCGGCATCGATCGGTTCGATCTGCACGTTGGCCAGGCTCTGCTCGGCGGCTGCAAACCAGAGTTGCCGGAACGGTTCCGGGGGGATCTCGGCGCTGTCGCGACCGGGCAGAAGGCTGTGGGAGCTGCCCGAAACCAGCTGGCGCAGCACTGCTGGGCTGAGACCCTGGGCCACCAGAGCGCGTTGCCGCTGCTGCCAATCGCCGTTGCTGAAGCTGCCTAGGCGGCGGCGGATCTCCAGGGGCAGCTGCTCCACCTTGGCCAGCCAGTCTTCGGCCAGCTCGTTCCAGACTTTGCGCAGGGGCGCGTCGTTGGCCGCGTCGCTCGGTAGGCGTCCGCCTCGCTCGGGGAACTGGGCCAGCAGGCTGGCGTCCACCAGCTTGAGGAACCAGGCGCGAT
>CAYFMB010000187.1:0-4095 GCA_964344095.1 uncultured Klebsiella sp. | reverse complement strand
TCAGACGTGTGCGGGGCTGCAGCCCCGCACACGTCTGACGATCGGACAGTGACGGTTCGAGCTGGGCAGATTCGGGAATCCACAGCAGTCGGGCCAGCTCCGGCAGAGCCGAACGCAAGCGCAAACTGGCAAAAAACAGATCGCTGAGGACCAGCACCACCGCCAGCACCGCCAGACCGCCCACAACCCAACCCGGCAGCGGCAAGGCCGTGGGCAACGGCGTGGGACCACCCACGGTCACAAACAGAACCAGAACCACCAACGCCAGCACCACCATGAGGGTGGGGGGGATGAGCAGCAGCACGGCATGCAACCAGCGGTAGCGCCGACTGCGACGGGCAAGCTCGCGGTAGCGGGCGGCAAAGACCGTTTCGCTACCGGTCAGACGAACGTCCTGAAAGGCATTGAGCACATCCAGCAGCTGACTGTTGCTGCGACTGCTGTAGCGGTCGGCCTGGGCAGCGTAAAAACGCAGGTAGGGGGCGGCCAGAAAACCGATCAAAGCCTGGGAGACCAGCAAGGACACCCCGATCTGGAAGCCTTGCCGCGCCCCCCAGAACACCAACAGAGCACTGATCACCAGAAGCCGGATCAGCGCAACCAGAGCCTTAAACCCTGGCGCTAGCAAATCGTTTTCAAGTCGATCAAGACTGGTGTTGAAGCGACTGGACTGGACAGCGGGGTCCTCCTGAAGGAAGGAGGCGAAGCGCTGGCTGAGCAACTGCAGCAGCAAGGTGTCGGCCAGCTCCAACCGCATCCGCCCCAGCAGCCAGGCGACCTGCACCCGCCGCACCACCAGCGCCACCCCTGCCAGCAGTAGGGCCCAGAAGGAAAGTTGCAGAATCGCCAGCACAAGGCTGCCAGCCTCGAGCAGCACCAGTGCTGCCACCAGGGCAACGCCCAACCAGCTGCCCATGGACAGGTGGTTGGTCAGTTCAACGAGGGGGCGCAGGGAGCGTTGCTGCCGTGCCATCGCAGCAACCTATGGGCGCTTGAGCAGCCTCGTGAACGTTTGCCGCCAGAGCGTCAACCGCACCTGCTCTGGCGAAGGCGAGAGCAACGGTCGCTCTCCCTGCAGCAACAGGCGGTCCCAGTGCGCCTCAATGCTCGCCAGGGCAAGGCGCCAGCGCTGCCGCAAGGCATCTTCACCCAGCTGATCAAACAGCTGCTCCAACGTTGCAGCATCGGGCTGCCAGCGGCCCGGATCCGCCACGGCTGCTGTGATCCGCTCCAGATCGGCACTGAGGCTGCCCAGGCCGAGCTGATGACCAACCAGGCCCGGATCTAGACAATCGGCAAGGGCGTGGTTGAGGCTGCTGAACACAACACAACCACAGGCGAGCGCCTCAATCGGCGGCAGACCAAAGCCTTCGCTGACACCGCGACCGCGCCAATAGTCAGCCGAGTCGTACAAGACCACAGCAGCGCTGTTAAAGAGAGCAACCAGATCGTCGACCCAGCCGCTCTGCACTTCGACCCGCAGCCCCCGCGCCCGCAGGGCCGGTACCAGCTGCTCAAGCACATAGGCACTGCACTTGCGCTGCTGCACCAACACATCGATCGGCCGCCGCACAGGCAAGGAGCGCAGATCGCTGGTCGCAGAGTTGGGCCGCGGCCGATCCCCCCGCTGGAGCCACTGGGGCTCAAGTGCATTGGGAACGAGAAACAACGGACTGCGCGGAGATCGGTCACCCCAGTAGCCGAGCGTATTGCGGCTGACGGCCAAGACCGGTACCCCAGCAGGCAGCGAGAAGCCGTAACCGCTGCTGTGGGCGTGATAAGCCACGGCGCGCCCCCTGAGGCGTCGCAGCAACCGCGGCACATCAAAACCCCAACTCACCACCCACAGGACAGCGGCCGCCTCGACAGAGCCGCGCGGTTCGGCCCGCAGCAGATCATCGAGGAAGGGGTGATCGACCTGCCGCTCCCGGTAGGTGACCACCTCGGTGGAAGCGAGACCAGCCACCAAGCGAGCGGTCTGCAGTTCCACCGACAGGCCCCCGCAACGAAAGCGGGGACCCGTCCCAGGGAGCAGAAAACGAAGTTCGCGCAACCCTGACCTCAGCTCAGGCGGCGACCGCCTCGGTGCTGCCGGCGCGCTGACGGCGGGTCAAGAAGCCGAACAACACCTTGCCGATGGCGGCGATCAAGTTGCCCTCGAGCTCCTGGAACATCTTCATGTTCAGGTGGAAGGCATGGTTAGCCTCCTCGACGATGCGATCAGCCATGGCCTGATCGATCGGCAGATTGTCGAGGGTGGTGCGGTAGTTGGTCTTGAAGCCCTTTTCGTCGGGGATGGCGTCGAATTCGTAGAAGCGAAGGCCATCGTGTTCGCCCAGGTTCATCGCCTTCTGGGCGATGTTCTTGAGGATCTGACCACCGCTCAAATCGCCGATGTAGCGCGTGTAGTGATGACCAACGAGCAGTTCAGGAGCGTCCTTGGCAATCTGGTGGATGCGGGCGACGTACTCCTGGGCGGCGGGGGTGGCAGCGATCGCCGAGCGCCAGTTGTCACCGAAGTAGAAACACAGATCCTGCTCGAGGCTCTCGCGACGGTTGAGCTCGGGAAATCCCACAGGACCGACAACGGGGTGAGAGGCAGAGCGCAGCTTGCCGATCTCCTCCTCCATGGCGGCGTAAACGAAATAGAGGTCGGCTACCAACGTGCGGTAGCTGGCCTTGTCGACAACACCTTTGAGAAAGCAGCTGACAAAGCCGGTGTTCTCGGCCATCGTGTGGGACTTCTTGGTTCCCTCGCGCAGCTGGAGAGCCAGGTCGACAGCCATTTGGAGACCGGTATGAGGCAGGACGGTCAAGTTAGGCGCCGTCCCTGGGCGAGCGGCCGACATGGTTGCGAAGGGTAAAGCTCAGGCGGCCTGACCATGGGGTGCATCGCCGCCTGATGGGTGCTGCGAGAACTGGCCGTCAAACAACTCAAACAGCGCTCGGCAGACCTGCTGGAGCCGGGCTACCACCTCCGGCTGAGGCAGATGGGAGCCGGTGGGCTGCCACTCACCGACGGTGGCCAGGCGCCAGCGCTCAGAGTCGTAGGTCAGACCTCGAATCACCACCCCAAGCAACCGCGGCCTGGAGGCAGCATCGGGCGAATGCTCGAGGCGCAACTGCACCAGGAGGGAACGGCATTGATTGCGGGGATTCCAACCGGGGAAATGGAACGAGAGGTCAACGCTCTCGGCTTCGGCCCAGGCTCGGGTTAAGGGGTCATCGCGCCAGGGTGTGAGATTGGCGCGAGCGTGGGGGAAATGGCTGCGAAACAGAGCCGCCGCCGCCGCGATGGCCTGAGCCAAATCGAGTGAGCGAGCCTGGTCGGCGGCGTTCATGTCTCCCATCCTGCTCAAGCTGGCCCAGAAATGCTCAGCACATCGCCGGACGAACGGGAGATCACCACAAACGTTTGTGTGCGTGGCCACGCCATAGGCTCCAGGCACCGCCCATCAGCCGCAATGGCCACCTACGAGAAGCTCACCGCCCCCACCGCCGGCACAGCCATCCGCTTCGAGAACGGTCAGCCGATCGTGCCCAACGACCCGATCATTCCGTTCATTCGTGGCGACGGCACCGGCGTCGACATCTGGCCCGCCACCCAGAAGGTGCTGGATGCAGCCGTGGCCAAGGCCTACGGCGGCGCCCGCCGCATCGAATGGTTCAAGGTCTATGCCGGTGATGAGGCCTGCGACCTCTACGGCACCTATCAGTACCTGCCGGATGACACCCTCGAAGCGATTCGCACCTATGGCGTCGCCATTAAGGGCCCGCTGACCACACCCATTGGCGGCGGCATCCGCTCGCTCAACGTGGCCCTGCGCCAGATCTTTGATCTGTATTGCTGCGTGCGTCCCTGCCGCTACTACGAAGGCACCCCCAGCCCCCACAAGCGGCCTCAGGACCTCGATGTGATCGTGTACCGCGAAAACACCGAAGACATCTACATGGGGATCGAGTGGGAAGCCACCGACCCCGTGGGCATCGAGCTGCGCAAGCACCTCAATGAGGTGGTGATTCCGGCCAACGGCAAGCTCGGCAAGCGCCAGATCCCCGAGGGTGCCGGCATCGGCATCAAGCCGGTCAGCAAAC
>CAYFMB010000186.1:0-4120 GCA_964344095.1 uncultured Klebsiella sp. | reverse complement strand
GCCCAGGCGGGCGAGAAGGCGATCGTCTATGGCTGGAGCCAAGGGGGCGGCGCCACCATTGGCGCCGCAGGCCAGGGCACCTATGTCCAATCCAAGGATGGGGTCGCTCCGATCGACATCCTCGGTTTTGTAGCCATGGCCCCCGAAGACGTTGGCGTCCAAATGCCCAGCGGCATCACCACCGAAGCCGAAGCGGAGAGGTCAATTCAAGCGCTCAACACCCAGATGGGCGGCAACGTCATGAATTTCACCCATCTGGTGATGATGTACTGGGGTCTGGCCGCAGCCGAACCCGGCCTGAACATCAGCGATCTGCTGACACCGCAGGGCACCAGTGAGATCAACGGGATCATGCAGCGCAAGTGCATCCACGAGCTGAGCGCCTCGTTCAGCTACAGCTACGGCAACAGCTACAGGCAGATGCTCAAAGCCACCCCCAGCAATGCCCTGGCTTGGGTCAAAGCCATCCAGAAACAGTCACCGGGTCTCAAGCCCATGGCACCGGTGGTCATTTACTGGGGCAACCAGGACACCGTGGTGCCGCCGGTGATGCACAAGCTGTATTTCCAGGCGGCCTGCAAACAGGGAGCCGTGATGAGCCGCAACGAGCTGCCGGGCAACAACACCCACTTCACGACACCTGCGGCATCGGAACCCTTCTATCTGAAGTGGATTGAGGACCGCTTCAACCGCAAACCCCTGCTCAACGGCTGTCCCAACACCTGAGGTCATCCCTGTGTTGGGAACGGGAACCCTGGCAACCCAGCTCGGCCACGATGTCGAGCGCGTGTCGCAGACCCTTCAGGTGTCTGCGGCACCGGTGTTCATGCTGACGGCAGTGACCTCGTTTCTGCTAGTGCTGACCAATCGGTTGCACTACATCGCCGAACGCCAACTTCGCCTCGATCAGGAGCTGACCGACTGCGAGGCCGTCAGCGATCGAGATCCGCAGGCAGCGGCCCTGCTGCAGCGTCTCGTGCGCTTTCGGCCGATTCTGCGGCGCCGCGTCACCCTGACCCGCAATGCCATGGTGGCGGCAGCAGTCAGCGGGTTGCTGATCACCCTCGATGTGGGGATTCTCTTCTACGGCGCCCTCACCGGGCTGCGGGTGGGGATGGTGGTCGGGGCGCTGTTTGTGGTGGCGATGTTGAGCTTTCAACTGTCGCTGCTGTTCTATCTGCGCGATCTGCTCAGCAAGCACTGCATCTCCGACCTGGGGATGCTCAAGTCACGCAGCCAACCGCTGTGTTGAACCGCGATCACAACCAGGACTTGGGAAGTCGCAGTGATCGTCCTTCTGCTGCCGACCATGGTCATGACCATGGTCATCTGTGCAAGACACCGGAACAAACGCCCAAGTGCTGCTTGGCCGGCCTGCAACGTTCAACGCTGTTCAGAGACTCGATCCTCAACCCGCGATACGCCCGTCGCGGAATTGAATCACCTTCTGCGCGCGGGCGGCCACGTCGTCTTCGTGGGTGACCATCACCACGGTGATGCCGCTGCGATGCAGGTCATCAAAAATGTCGAGCACCTCGGCGGTGGTGCGTGAGTCGAGGGCGCCGGTGGGTTCATCGGCCAGCAACAGCGCTGGTTTGTTGATGATGGCCCTTGCAATGGCAACCCGCTGTTGCTGACCGCCCGAGAGTTGGTTGGGTTTGTTGCCCAGACGCTGGGCCAAGCCCACGCGGGTGAGGGCCTCACGGGCCCGCTCCTCGCGCTCGTCGGCGGGCACGCCGGCGTAGATCATCGGCAGGATCACGTTGTCCAGAGCGCTCAGGTGGGCCAGCAGATGGAACTGCTGAAACACAAAACCAAGGTCACGGTTGCGCAGATCAGCGAGCTGATCATCATTGAGGCTCTCGACCTCAGTGCCGTTGAGGCGATAACGGCCCGAAGTGGGGCGGTCTAGGCAGCCCAAAATGTTCATGGCCGTGCTCTTACCGGAGCCGGATGCGCCCATGACCGCCAGGTAATCGCCCCGCTGCACCGTCAGGCTGAGGTGATCGAGGGCCTGAACCAGTGCATCGCCACTGCCATACACCTTGCAGACATCGTTCAGCTCAGCGACTGGGCCTGAGCTGCCCGCAGCGACGCTGACTGGACTCATGCGAGCGGCAGAATTGCCGCCGCGCTGGCGATGGCCTGTTGCAGCATTGGCGTGCCAGTGACGGCATCTCCGGCCCAAGTGAACAGGGGGTTGGAGAGGATGCCGCCAACGGCGGTCACCACCACGCAGGCCACCAAAGCCGCGCGGAGGGCAGGCATGCCGCGCAGATTCCAGCGAATTTCGGGATAGGCCTTGACCACATCAGAGGCGTCCTGGGGCTCCTTGACCACCATCATCTTGATGACGGAGATGTAGTAATAAATGGAGACCACCGAGGTGACCAGGCCCACCACCACAAGCAGGTACTGATGATCAGCCCAACCGGCAAAGAAGAGATAGATCTTGCCGAAGAAGCCCAGCATCGGCGGAATACCACCTAGCGACAGCAAGCAGAGACTGAGCCCCAAGGTGATCAGCGGATCTTTCTGATAGAGCCCGGCGTAATCAGCGATGCGGTCTGATCCGGTGCGCAACGAGAACAGAATGATGCAGGCGAAGGCCCCCAGGTTCATGAACAAATAGGCCGCCATGTAAAGCACCATGGCGGCATAGCCGTCCTCGGTTCCGCAGACCAGACCGATCATCACGAACCCGGCCTGTCCGATCGAGCTGTAGGCCAGCATCCGCTTCATGGAGGTCTGGGCCAGGGCGACCACGTTGCCCAGCACCATGCTCAGCACCGCCAGCACGGTGAAAAGAAGCTTCCACTGCAACGAGAAGCTCTCAAAGCAACCCACCAAAATGCGCAGTGCCAGGGCAAAACCGGCAGCTTTGGAGCCCACCGAGAGGAAGGCCACCACCGGCGTGGGTGAACCTTCATAGACGTCAGGGGTCCACTGGTGGAATGGAACCGCGGCGATCTTGAACGCCACCGTGGCCAGCACAAACACCAGGGCCAGGGCCGCCACCGGTGTGGCACTGCTCTGAAGCGCAAGGGCCACGGCATCAAGGCTGGTGGAACCCCCGGTCAGGCCATAGAGCAATGAGGCGCCGTAGAGGAACACCGCCGCAGCCGCCGAGCCGACCAGCAGATATTTGAGGGCCGCCTCGGAGCTGCGCGCATCGCGCTTCATATAGCCCGAGAGCAGATAACTCGAGACCGACAGCGTCTCGAGCGAAATGAAAATGCTGACCAGGTCGGTGGAGCCGCACAGGAACATGGCCCCCAGGGTGGCGGCCAGAAGAATGCCTGCGTATTCGCCGATCGGTGTGCCGCTGCGCTCGACGTAACGCCAGCTCAGCATCAACGACAGCAGCGTTGATGCCGCGACGACGGCGCGAAAGGCAATCGCCAGGTTGTCGGCCAGAAAGGCCCCCAGAAAGGAGGGCTCAGCCGGAGTGTTCCACTGCAAGGCCAGCAGCACCAGGGCGCCACCCAGACCGCCGTAACAGATCGGCGGCACCCAGCGGGCCGCGGCCTGTTCGCCGGCCAGATCCACCAACAGGCTCAACAGCAGAGCGATCAGCACCGCCGCTTCCGGCGCGATCGCGCCTGCATTGAGCTGCAGCGACGAGAAGTCGAAATTCACCGGACAGCAAGCCTGGTTTGCTGGCGGCGACTGTAGCGGCGCTGTTCTTGATTTCAGTCTGGCCGGAGCAGCAGACCGCCATGGCCGCGCGCAACCGGCGCGCCGATGCGATAAAGAAGGAAGCGGTTCACCGCCTCTGCCGTGGGTCACACCCTGGTCATCGTTGAGAGTCCCACCAAGGCCCGCACCATTCGCGGCTTCCTGCCCAAGGACTTTCGGGTGGAGGCCTCGATGGGCCACGTGCGCGACCTGCCGAACAACGCCAGCGAGATCCCGGCGGCCTACAAGGGCGAGAAGTGGGCCAATCTGGGGGTCAACACCACCCAAGACTTCGAGCCGCTCTACGTGGTGCCGAAGGACAAGAAGAAGGTGGTCAAGGAGCTCAAAGACGCCCTCAAGGGTGCCGATCAGCTGCTATTGGCCACAGACGAAGACCGCGAAGGCGAATCGATCAGCTGGCACCTGCTGCAGCTGCTGGCCC
>CAYFMB010000185.1:2550-4155 GCA_964344095.1 uncultured Klebsiella sp. | reverse complement strand
CGACCATGTGCACCTCGCCGGCGGCATTGAGATGGGTCAGCTCAGCCATCACAGAGGCAACGGGTCTGTCCAGCTTGGCCCGCGCCACTGCAGATTGAAGCCATCAGGTCCACGCCATCGCCATGGCCTCGTCGACGCTGCACAACCACTGTTTCGGCTTTGAAGCCGACTTCACCGCCAACCTGCGCTGCATCCCGATGGCGGTGCGGCGCAAGCTGGATCTGGCCGGCATCAAGCTCAAACTGAGCCACTGGAGCGAGCTCAGCGACAGCGAACGGGAAGCGCTGCTGCAGTGGTCCGACGCACAAGCGGCGATTGAGGAACTGCGCATCCACTTGCTGGAGCGCACGACACCGCTCAGCGCCGGCCAGGCCGGCAGCCTGCCCCGCCCCATGCACGAACCCTGGCAACAGAGCGACCACTGGCCAGAAGCGCTGCTGCAGTCGTGCCAGCAGCTGCAGATCGGCCTGCACGAGCACGGTTGGTCAACGCTGAATGAACTGCAGCGTTTTGCACTGGTGAAACTGAGCCATCCCGGCCATGAACACCGCAACCTGCCGAACGCCTTGCGCGAATTCGATCTGATCGACGCCGACGCCCCAACCCAGGAGAGGGCTCAGACGTCCGGCAGGTAACCGGGCCGCTCGGGTTTGGCCCCAAGCCGCTGCGGCAACGCCTCGGTCAGCTTCTCCACCACAACCGCCGTGCCGTAACAGAGCACCTCGGTGGCGGCACTGCTGGCGCCGATATCCGAGCCGTCGTAACGGGCCCCGACAACAGCGTTGGCGCCGAGCAGCAAGGCGTGTTCGACCATTTGGTTGTAGGCCGCCTCGCGGGTCTGTTCGCACATCTCGGTGTAGGCGCCGATGCGACCGCCAACGATCTGCTTGAGGCTGCCCAACAATCCCTGCACCAGGGTGGGGGAGCGCACCACGATGCCGCGCACCAGACCCCGGTACTCGCGAATCGCGTAGCCCTCGACCGTGAACGTGGTGGTCACAACGATCGGTTGCCGCATGGAATCACCATTACTGATGAGGTTGTAGGCCAAAGCCAGCAGGCCTGCAGCACCAGGCCGCAGCGATCCGCCTGTCAGAGTCGAGATCTCCTGCGCCGGGCCCCGGCAACCCCTTGCGCCTCTCGCGCCCTTCCACCTATTTCTGCGCCTTTCTCACCCTGCTGAACGACCGGCTGGGGGAAACGCTCATCTTTCCGCTGCTGCCGTTTCTGCTGGCGAGCTTCACCAGCGATGGCCGCGTACTGGGCCTGCTGACCGGCAGTTATGCCGTGGCCCAGTTCGCCTTCACGCCGCTGATCGGCGCCCTGAGTGATCGCTACGGCCGCAAGCCGGTGATCGCCGCCTGTGTGGCCGGCTCGGTCATTGGCCTGGGCTTGTTTTCGCTGACCTTGACCCTGCCCTGGCAGAGCCTGGCCCCGGGGGCCAAGGCGGCCGGCATCCCCCTGGCGCTGTTGTTTGTGGCGCGGCTGATCGATGGCGTCAGCGGTGGGACCGCCGCCACCGCCGGAGCGGTGCTGGCCGACATCTCACCGCCCGAACAACGGGCCAAAGCCTTCGGTCTGATCGGGGTGGCCTTTGGCCTGGGC
>CAYFMB010000185.1:0-2540 GCA_964344095.1 uncultured Klebsiella sp. | reverse complement strand
GGGCTTCATCCTGGGACCCGCCGCCGGCGGCCTGCTGGGGCGCATCAACGTGACCCTGCCCCTGCTGGTGGCAGTCGGCATCGCCGCCCTCAACCTGGTGCTGGTGCTGACCCTGCTGCCCGAAACCCATCCCCCCCAGGCGCGCATCGCCTTGCCACGCAAACGGGAACTGCAACCCATCAACCGACTGGCTGAGGTGTTCGCCAACCCGCAGGTGCGCCGGTTGTGCGCCGCCTTCCTGCTGTTCTTTTTGGCCTTCAACGGCTTCACCGCCATCCTGGTGCTGTATTTCAAGCAGCGCTTTGACTGGGGCCCCGGCCTGGCCGGCACCGCCTTCCTGGTGGTGGGGGTGATCGCCACGGTGGTGCAAGGGGGGCTGATCGGTCCGCTGGTGCAACGCTTCGGCGAATGGCGGCTGAGCCTGGCCGGGCTGGGCCTGGTCATCGCCGGCTGTCTGCTGATCCCGGTGGCATCGCGGGCGAACGCCGCCCAGGTGGTGTTTCCGGCGGTGTCGTTGCTGGCCCTGGGCACCGGCCTGGTGACACCTTGCCTGCGGGCCCTGGTGTCGCGGCGGCTCAGCAGCAGCGGCCAGGGCTCGGCCCTGGGCAGCCTGCAGAGTCTCCAGAGCCTGGGCAGCTTCGTAGGGCCGCCCCTGGCCGGGCTGGCCTACGAAACCGTGGGACGCACCAGTCCCTTTTGGCTGGCGGCGCTGCTCCTCGTCGGCGTCATCGCGCTGGTGGCCGGCGGACTCGATCGAACGGCATCACCCCAGCAGGGGTGATCCTGACGACGCAAGGGTCAGGCGCACGATTGCTACCTTGCCCACAGAGGCAGCGGTGACGCCAGCGACCAGGGCGGCCGCATCCAGTGGTGATGGGCGTCGACAGTGCAGAAGCGGTGATTGCACCGGAACTGGTGCTCAATCGTGAACTCAGCTGGATCGCTTTCAACTACCGCGTCCTGGCTGAAGCGCTCAACGAACACACGCCGCTGCTGGAGCAGGCCAAGTTCAGTGCCATCTTCAGCAACAACCTCGATGAGTTCTTCATGGTGCGGGTGGCTTCGCTGAAGTCCCAGCTCGAAGCCGGCATCACCACCCTCAGCGACGACGGCCTGACGCCGCTGCAACAGCTCGAGGCCGTCCAGGCCAAGCTGCGCCCCCTGCTCGACCTGCAGCAACAGCACTACCGCCATTCGCTCAAACGGCATCTGCGCGAATACGGCGTCGACCTGATCGACTACACCCGACTCAACAAGCGACAGCGTGAGTGGGTCGATGCCTACTTCAAGCGCGCCATCTTCCCGGTGCTGACGCCCCTGGCGGTGGATCAGTCGCACCCGTTCCCGTTCATCAGCAACCTCAGCCTCAATGTTGCCGCCCTGGTGCGCGATCCCGACAGCGGCAAACGGGAGTTCGCCCGCGTCAAGGTGCCACAAAAGATCCTGCCCCGTTTCCTGAAGATCCCGGTCGATCTGAGCGGACGCCAACCCGAACCGGTGTACACCGCCGTTCCGCTCGAGCAGGTTGTGGCCTTCAACCTTGAGCTGCTGTTCCCCGGCATGGAGGTCGAGGGGCATTACTTCTTTCGCGTGACCCGCGATGCCGACCTCGAACTGCGGGATCTGGAAGCCGACGATCTGATGGAGGCCATCGAAGAAGGGCTGCGCAAGCGTCAACGGGGCGGCGAGGTCGTGCGCCTGGAGGTCGCCGACGAAATGCCCGACGACGTGGTGCAGCTGCTGATGGAGGGCATGAACGTCGAGCCCGAGGACCTGTATCGCATCAATGGCCCCCTGGGTCTCGACGATCTGATGAGCCTGATGTCGATTCCACTGCCCAAACTCAAGGACAAACCCCACAAGGGGCGCACGGCACCGGCCCTGGCCCGAGCCCAAAAGAGCAAGCTCGCCGATGGGTCCCTCAAGCAGGAGGAATTCGAGAGCATCTTCTCGGTGATCCGCCGCCGCGATGTGCTGTTGCAGCACCCCTACGACCTGTTTTCGACAGCGGTCGAGGAATTCCTCAACCAGGCCGCCGACGACCCTTTGGTGCTCGCCATCAAGATGACCCTCTACCGCACCTCCAAAGATTCACCGGTGGTGGCGGCCCTGATCCGCGCTGCCGAAAACGGCAAGCAGGTGATGGCCCTGGTCGAGCTCAAGGCCCGTTTTGATGAGGACAACAACATCCAGTGGGCCAAGCAACTGGAAAGCTCAGGGGTGCACGTGGTCTATGGCGTCCAGGGCCTCAAGACTCACACCAAGATCGCCCTGGTGGTCAGACGCGAAAAGGACCGGCTCAACAGCTACGTGCACATCGGCACCGGCAATTACAACTCCAAAACCTCAAGCCTTTACACCGACCTGGGGCTATTGACTGCCAATCCGGACTTCGGTGCCGACCTGGTGGAGTTGTTCAATTACCTCACCGGATTCTCCAAACAACAATCCTTCCGCAAGCTGCTGGTCGCTCCAGTGACCCTGCGCCATGGCATGGAGCAGCTGATCCGCCGTGAGATCGACCACGCCAGGAACGGCCG
>CAYFMB010000184.1:0-4156 GCA_964344095.1 uncultured Klebsiella sp. | reverse complement strand
CCTTGAACACATGGGCCGTGCGCCGGTGGAGGTGATGCACCATCACCAGCTCCACCTCTGGGGGCTGCCAGCTGATCTCCTCCAGCAGCTCGCGCCGGAGCGCCTGCTCCGGCGTCTCGCCTGGATCGAGGTGGCCGCCAAAAAGACCCCAGCAGCCGGGGGCGACGATCGTGGGGATCTCATCGCGCAGCTGCATCAGCCATCTGCCCTGCCGATGCAGCATCGCCAGTGCCACTTCAACGGCCATCGATCGGCCTCAGGCCGCCGCCGGCCGGCGCTGCTGACTCACGTAGAGCGCGGCCCCACCAGCTGCCAGGCCCAGGCCGGCACTCAGGGCGAGGAAGACCAGGGTCTGCAACAGCAACAGCAGGAAGCCCAGCGCTGAAAAGGCTGTGATGCGGATCTTGGCCTTGATCAGCAGGGTGAGCAGCAGCAGCACCGTGGCCTTCAGGGCCAGCACCTTGGCCGTGCTGAATGGGCAGAAGGGGTTGAGCAACACAGCGGCACCAGATCGTGGCTCCATGCTGGCGGGGCGAACCAGCAGCAGTGGATGAAATCAGCTCCGCGGTGGTTGCGGTGGTAGCCACTGGGGCGCACAGGGCTGCCAGCCCTGCTGGCGCCTCTGGCTCCAGAGCTGGACTGCCTGCTCGCGCGACAACTGCTTGCGGTGTTTGAGCAGAGGCGGTTCGCCACTCGGCATCACCTCCCCAAAGGTCACCTCCAGGCTCTGGCTCCAGCGGTCGTAGCGGAGTGGCCTGAAGTGGAGCACCTGGCGGCCATCACTGATCCAGCCCTCCATCGGCGAGAGCGGCGGGCGGCGCGGCTGGGCCGTGACATGCATCCGATGCGCTTCAGGCCACCTCTGGCGCCCAGCCCTGGCTCCGCGTCATGTCGTCGGTCCAGCCCTGGCAGCGGCTGGTGAGGTGCTCGCCGTGGGCAATCAGGCCCTGGTGCAGCTGACACGTGAGCAGTGGAATGCAGTTCACCCCGGCGTGGTGTCTGAACCAGTGGCAGGTCATGCAGACCTTGCGGCTGCGGGTCTTCAGCAGCACGGCCTCATCGAGATAAGACCAGTCCTCAACTGGGATCTCCAGCTGCGCGGCCAGGGCTGCTGACCGGGGGAGAGGGATGCCCATAAAGCGTTTCGGATGCGTACGCCTGTACTAGCACAGGTCTGCGGTGAAGGCTGCCGCGGGCTCTGGAGCTGGATACGGTTCGCTCATAGGAGAGGCGCTGATGTTCCGCGAACTCGTGCTGGCCATCGGCATCCCCTCGCTCTTGCTGCTCCTGGCGGTGCTGGCGCTGGAGCAGTGGCGAGATCAGCTGCCGCTCTGGCTGCAGCGGTTGGCCGAGCGCCCCTCCTGGCTCTGGAACACCGGCATCGGGCTGATCATCGGCCTGTCGTTGCTGCGCTGGCTGCTGCGGCGCTGAGGCTGGATCTGGCTAGGTTCAAGCCATCACGAGGACCGGGCAGTGTCGTACAGGATCCGTTTGCTGGAAACAGAGGAGGGATGGTCGGTCAGCTGCCTTGACCTACCTGGATGCCACTCCCAAGGCGACACCCGGGATGAGGCCCTGGCCAACATCCGCGAAGCCATTGGCCTGTGGCTGGAAGTCGAGGCAGAAGAAGCCGGTGTCAAGCAGGTCGAGACACTTGAGCTGGCGATCTGAATGCCCCGCCTGCCAGGGATCAGCCAGAAAGAAGCTGTTCGCGTATTCCAGAAGCTGGGCTACCGCATCATGCGGGAGTCAGGCCACCTGATCCTGAGCAATGGCGAAAGGAGGCTGGTCATCCCGCGGCATGACCCCATCAACGCCATCACCATGGGTGCCATCGCCCGTGATGCAGGCCTGACCCCTCAGCAATTCCGAGACCTGCTCTGAGTGGAGGATGCTTCGGTCACCAGCCTGGCCTGCTCCAGGCTCACCCCGAGGAAGAGCTCCACAAACTCAGCAACGGAGACGCCGTCTTCCAGGTTCTCGAAGAGAGCCGCTACCGGGACTCGGGTGCCGCGGAACACCCAGGCACCACTGACACGGTGTGGATCTCGCTCCACCGCAGGGCAGCCAGCCCAGCCGAGTTCGGTTTGCGTGCTCATGGCCCCATCGAGGCCGATCACCCTGAGGTTAGGCAGCTCGAATCCGTTGAGCTCCTTCCGCTTCAGCGTTCAAGCCGCCGCTTGGTGTTGCACCAGAAACGTCTCGATCCAATCGCGGTGCCGCCTCTGACAGATCCGATCGGCGATGGAAGCGGCCTCGGCTGGCACCTGGAACCGCTTGCGGAAGGCCTTGGTGAACCCCTCCAGAGCAGGGCGCGGCAATCCGCGCACGGTGGTCAGGATCCTTTGGATGGTGGCCGGATCGAGGGGCTCCAGGCCCGTCTCTCCCTTCGGCTCGGCAAAGGTGCTGTTGGGCTGAGGCGCCGGTGTGTGGCGGACGGCTGCGGGAGCCGCTGAGCTCGTGACCTCACGCTGCTGCTTGTCGTAGAGCGCCAACCCGAACGGGTTCCCAAAGGTCATCAGCGCCCGCTTCATGGCATCGGTTTCGGCCTCCTTGATCGCCGACTCGTGCGCCTGACCCAGGTCGGCGTCGATGCCGTGGCCAGCGCCGCTGCCCTCGCGGATCACCTCGCCGACGCGGATGCGAACGCGGGCGGTGTACGTAACGCCCCAGCCGGCGCGGTTGCTGCTGCCGAGGGTGCGCTCACGCTCAGCGACGCACTGCACATCAATCGTTTCGCGCTGCCAGCCGTCAAAGCCAAAGATGCGGTTGGCCTCGGCGATCGCTTGCCAACCCTCCAGGTAGGAGACCTTGGCGCGGCCCTGCTCGCGCTGTTTGACCTTGCCGCGATCAAGCGGAGCCGAGAGGGCGGCGATCTGTTCGGGGGAGAAGAGGGTGGCGGTAGCCATGGCAATGGAGTGCAGGAGTGGTGGGCTTGAGAAGCGAGATGGCCCGGACTTTGCAGCCGGGTCGCCTCGTGGGGCGTTGCCCCTCAGTGGATGCGCCAGGAGCGGCGGACAAGGAGCTGGGCTCCGGTGATCAGACGGCCAGCCTTGAGGGCCTCTTTGATGGCGACCTTGTCCGGCTTGGTGGTTGTGGTGACAGCGAGCCACTCGGGATCAAGGGCCTCCTCGTCATCGATCACCACCGCCTGGGATTTGCGGCTGCTGAGCTCGTGATTGGGGAAGGAGAAGCGCGTAGCTGCCGGCTGCAGCTGGGTGAGGACAAACAGCAGCGACTCCTCCAGCGCATCGGCCCGGCTGGCATCACTGCGGGCCAGATCGCCCAGGCGCTTGGCCTGCTGCTGGCGGTAGGCGGCCTGGCCGCGCAGGTGCTCGATCACCCAGCAGGTGGCATCGGCCTTGGCAGCAAGCGCTGCCTTGTTGCCCTCTTCTGCCAGGAGGGCAGCTTCCAGCTCAGCGAGGGCCAGGGCACGCTGTTCGGGGTCATCGGTTTCCAGCTGCTGGGCCAGCTGGCCGATGGCGGTGGTGAGTTCCTGGGCCTCGATCCCCAGCTGCCAGAGGGAGCTGGAACGCTGCAGCGAGCAGGCAGGGCCATTTGCCGAGGGGGCTGCCGCGGGGAAATCAGCTGGGGCTGCGGGAATGGGAGTGAGAACAGGCATGACGGCGTGAGGAATGAAGGACGTGGGAACGGAACGCAGCGCCGATGGCGCGGAAGGCTTGTGCTGCGGGCTCAGCAACCTGCGAGGGCTGAAGCAGCCCAGAGCCCTGCCGATGGGCTGACCTGTGCAACCGAAATCGGCACGGGGGAGCGGGAGGCCATGCGGCGCGCCTGCTGCACGAGCGATGCCGTGCCGGCACCACCGGGGAACGCCAACACCAACACCGAGACCTGACGGCCGGGGGAGGAGAGAGCCAAGGCCCGGGCAACGGCCTGCTCCAGCAGCTCGCGATTGCGAATGGGCCCAGCGGCCCGCCCGTGCCGCTGCCACTGGGCCGGCATCACCAGAGCGGACCAACCCAGCTGATGGGCAGCGCGGCCGATGGCGGCATCGGCGCCACGGGCACCGCCGTGGAGCAGCAGGTGCACCATCCGGCCCCCGGAGCGGGCGAGCAGCTCAGCGGCAACCCGCTGATGGGGCCAGGCCAGATCACGGCCACCACCAGCCGCGATCACCAGAGAGCGAGCCGGGGCA
>CAYFMB010000183.1:0-4156 GCA_964344095.1 uncultured Klebsiella sp. | reverse complement strand
CCCTGCGGCATCAGCCAGATGCTGGCGATGCGCTACGGCTCCATTCCTGTGGTGCGCCGTGTCGGCGGCCTCGTCGACACCGTGCCCCCCTACGACCCGCTCGAGGGCACCGGCACGGGGTACGGCTTCGATCGCTACGAACCGATCGACTTCTACACCGCAATCGTGCGCTCCTGGGAGGCGTACCGCAACCAGGCCAGCTGGCAGGAGCTGCAGCGCCGCGCCATGGGCATCGACTTCAGCTGGGAGCGCTCGGCCCTGGAGTACGACGCCATGTACCGCGATGTCTGCGGCGTCAAAGAACCCACCCCCGAAGCCGCCGCCGTGGAGAAGTTCTCTCAGGGCCAGGAGGCCGACCCATCGCGCCGTGGCCTGGCGGGCTTGTTGCGCCTGCGCAGCCCAGGTTGAAGGCGGCCAGAGCTGAAGCCAGCCGCTAGAACCGGCCCATGGCCGACCACTCCAACCTGCCGGCTCCCTACGAGAGCCCCTGGCGGCAGCTGGGTCAAGCGCTGCAGGCTGTGCTGGCGAGTCTTCGCCTCGACCTGCGCAGTCTGTGGCGCCGCAACTGCGTCGGAGAACTGCCGAGGCCAAGGTTCTGGCCCCGAGACCTCGCGCCCCTGTTCTGGCCTGTGGTGGTAGCGCTGCTGATTGCAGCTGGTATCGGGTTGTCAATCCTGATCAAAGAGGAGAGCGGCTCCCGGGTCGTTCCTCCTGACCAGCCCCAGACCAGTGCGCCCACGGCCACCACCACGGTGCAGCCAGTTCCGGAGATCGAACCGGCGCCCGTCGCAACAACGGAAGTGCCCATCACCACGGAAACGACAGAACCTGCACCTGCACCTGCCAGCGACCCGCTGCGCACGGCGCTGGCCCAGATCGACGGCCTCGATCTGATCAGCGCGACCTGGATTGGCGCCGACCCGACTCTGCTGCAGCTCAGGCTCAGCGAGCGCTACAGCCAGCTCGACCCCAGACGGCAGCAGCGTCTGGCCGAAACCTGGCTGGAGCGAAGCCAGGAGCTGGGCTTTGAGCAGCTCGAACTGCTGACAGCCAACGGCCAGGTGGTGGGCTACCGGGCTCGGGTGGGTTCAGGCATGATCCTGCTCGATCCCAACGCTGCGTCCTAATGGCCCTGCAGACCGATGACCTGCAGCGCTTGTTCGGAGCACCCCAGGGGGGCCAACCAAGAGGTCAGGGTGAGGTGAAGCAGCGGTGCAGCCTGACGGTGTGCACCGACAGCCGGCGGCTGCAGGCCGGTGCGCTGTTCATCCCCTTGGTGGGCGAGAGCTTCGATGGCCACAGCTTTGTGCCCCAGGCCATCGCCAACGGTGCAGCAGCGGTGCTGTGCAACACCTCCAGCCTCAACAACGGAGGCGTGCTGCAACGCGACGCCTTGCTGGCCGAGGCTTCACAGCATGGATGTCTCGTCTGGATCGTCGACGACACCCTCGACGCTTATCAGCAGATCGCCCGACTGGTGCGGCAGCGTCTGCATGCCCCGGTGGTGGCGGTCACGGGTTCGGCTGGCAAGACCACAACGCGCGAGCTGATCCGCGCCGCGCTGGCACCCCTGGGCCCAATCTGGGCCAGCAGCGGCAACGAGAACAACGACATCGGCGTACCGCTCACCTTGCTGGGTGCAAGCTCTGAGCACCGCGCCGTGGTGGTCGAGATGGGCATGCGCGGCCTTGGCGAGATCGACCGGCTCAGCCGCTGCGCCGAGCCCGACGTGGCCGTGATCACCAACATCGGCACGGCGCACATTGGCCGGTTGGGCAGCCGCGCGGCGATCGCCACGGCCAAATGCGAGATCACGGCAGCCCTGCGCCCCGACGCTCTGGTGGTGATCCCGGCCGGCGACCCGTTGCTCGATGGCGCCCTGTCCCGTGTCTGGAGCGGACGGGTGCTGCGGGTGGCTCTGCATGGCGACCCAATGGCAGAAGGCAGCGAGCCGCCCGAGCTTGTGGCGAGCTGGCACGAACAGGACCTTGCTGGCAGCACGCTGGAGCTCAGCGATGGCACCCGCCTGCCCTTGCCGCTGCCGGGACGTCACAACGCCCGAAACCTGCTGCTGGCCGTGGCCGTCGCTCGCGAACTAGGCGTGCCGACTGCTGAGCTGACGCGCCTGGAGGTCAGTGTGCCGGGAGGCCGCAGCCGCCGCCTGCAGCTCGGCGGCCTCACCGTGCTCGATGAGACCTACAACGCATCACCAGAGGCGGTGCTGGCCGCCCTGGATCTGCTGGCTGCCCAACCCGGCCGCCGCTTGGCCGTGTTGGGCACCATGCTCGAGCTTGGTGAGCAAAGTCTCGAGCTGCACCGCCGGGTGGCCGCCCACGCCGCCGCCCTCAAGCTCGATGGCCTGGTCATCGTCAACGCTGGCGCCGAAGGCACTGCCATGGCTGAAGCTGCAGCGGCTCTGCCTCGCGTGGTGGTGGTCGCCACACCCGAGCAGGCGGCTGAACCGCTAAAGCGCTGGCTTCAGCCAGGCGATGTGCTGCTGCTCAAGGCCAGTCGCGGTGTCGCCCTGGAGCAACTCATCCCACGACTGCCCAAGCTGAGCTGAGGGCGATCGCACCGCAACCCAAAAGACTGTGGTGGTTAGGGTGCTGGCACTGAAAGCTTTGACATGTCGGTTCGGCAACCGTGGCGGTTGCATCCAGGCACCATCAGCAGGGCGTTTCTGCCGCCAGCTCCGCTCAGGCAGCATCTGGTGTGCGTGATTGAACGCGACACCCGTGGTTGCGACCTGCATCCACTTCAGGCGTTCACCTATGGCCCTGCCACGCCCAACATGTCGATCACCTGGCTCTGGCAGGGTCAAACGGAACGGTTGCTCGAATGGCGCCCGGACGATCTTCAAGCACCACGTGAACGGCTGAATGCGTCAATCCTGATTCGCGGAGGCACCACCAAGCCGTGGATCACTTACAGCGAGGAGCCACTGCACGCCTTGATCGCTGTGTTCAGACCGAACGCACTGCATCACCTGTTTGGGCTGAAACCAAGCGAGTGGATGGATCAACTCCAGCCCTTGGAGGCATGCAAGCTGGATCCCGCATGGCTGCGATGGGCTCGACAGATTCTGGCCGTCCAGAGCAGCAGCGCCGCCTTGCCCTTGCTCTACGCAGGCCTGGAACGCCAGCTCGCTTCAGACCTGTCATCCGGTCCACACCCAGAATTGGCAAACCGCTGGCTCACGCGGCTCGAGAACCTTGCTGGCAACCGGTCACAGCGCACCCTGCAACGCTGGATCAAGCAACAGACAGGAACCACCGCACGGCAACTGGACCGGTTCATCCGATTCGAGCAATTGGGTCTGGTGGTCGGCAACGTGTTCAACAACCAACAACGGCAAGTGCCGCAGGCTGATCTGGCTGCCAGCACAGGGTTCAGTGATCAGTCACACATGGCACGAGAGGTGAAGCACGCCTTGGGGTTCAGCGTGGGGGATGGATTGCGTCGCTTTTTTTTGTACGAAAGCTTCTGGTTGTTCCGAACCAAATTGCGCCTCCACCGTTAGACAACTGCCTCAGCTCGGCCCCTGCCAGTTCTCACGCACCAGCTGACGCGCCCGCGCCAGGGCCAGGCTGCCGCCGGGCACATCTTTGGTCAGGGTGGAGCCCGCTCCGACGGTGACACCCTCACCCAAGGTGATCGGCGCCACCAGCACCGAGTTGGCTCCGGTCTTGCTGCCTGCACCAATCACGGTGCGGTGCTTGCGCACACCGTCGTAGTTGGCGGTAATGGTTCCAGCTCCCACGTTGACGCCAGCACCCAGGTCAGCATCGCCGATGTAGCTGAGGTGATTAACCTTGGAGCCGCCGCCGATGTGGCTGTTCTTGATCTCAACAAAATTGCCGACGCGGCAGTTGCTCTCAAGCACTGCACCAGGACGCAACTGGGCGTAGGGACCAATGGCGCAATCGGCCGCGACGGTGGCCTGGCGCACCACCGAGTAGACGATCTCAACCCGATCGCCAACGACAGCATCGTCGATCAGGCTGCCAGGACCGATGCGGCAACCGTTGCCGATCTGGCTGTTGCCGCGAAAGTGACTCTGAGGTTCGACAACCACGTCACGGCCAAAGCGGGTGCCCTCGCTCAGGGTGCAGCTGGCCGGGTCGGTGAAGGTGACGCCTTCGCGCATCCAGTGCTC
>CAYFMB010000182.1:0-4207 GCA_964344095.1 uncultured Klebsiella sp. | reverse complement strand
CTAGGATTCGAGTAAGTCACATCAAGAGCCATGGACAACCCAAGCACAACCAGCCCAATTCCAGCCAGCCAACCAAACCCAAAAGCGAGCGATCCTGCAACCGTTACCAGCAAAACAGATAGCAAAGGCAATGCCTGGCTGACCTCATTTGCAGTGATTGGCGATTTCGGCAATGTTGGCGCCAAGAAAAACAACCTTTACACCGAGAACGACCCCGTCAATTACGTCGGAGAAGCCATCAGAAAGATGGCACCCGATTTCATCATATCACTCGGCGACGATAACTATGTCGAAGGGAAAAGAGAATGGAAAGACTTTAATGTCGGCAAAAATTTTGCACCCTATATACAACCCTACAAGCTGCTCAATGCCAACAAAAACAATCTAGACGCACAAGCGATAGCCAGTCCATCCTATTTGGCCTCCCAGGTCCCGCGCAAAACGTGGAACCGCTTCTTTACCGCACCCGGCAACCATGAACTTGGCATGAGCGGTGGCAAAGGATCATTTGAAGCATCAGGCCGCAGAGACTGGTCGCACGATGCTTATTACAAACCTTCAATGGAATTATCCAAGCAGCAGGGATCGGTGATTCCAATTGCAGGCAGCTATGTCAAACCTGGCGATGGATTGTACTACGACTATGCGTATGGGACGTCATGGAATCCGACAACGGCCTTCAAGACCAAGGAAGGCGCGATGGATCCTTCCTATTTTGATTATATTGTTAAACCGGTCAACAAAAACGGCAAGGTCCTCAGCGATCTAGCCAATATCTACATGGTCGACCGCAACATCGCGGCCTACCCTACAAAAAATACAGCCTACCTCGCCTGGAAGAAAAACAATCCGAATGCGACCCTAGACCCACAAGCCCAGCATTTGATGGATGAAGGCAAACGCAGGGACAAGGACGTACCTTGGCAGATTTTTGCCAGTCACTATCAGACCGACAGCTCGGAAGCAAAACAAGATGGCATGCAATTGCCATTTTTCAAAAATGGCTTTGACCTGGTCATGGGGGCTCATGTTCACAACTATGAGCGGATCCATTCAGCCGACAGCGCTGGCGTCAAAGGCGACTACATCGTGAACGGCGTCGGCGGCTACAACACCTCCTATAGCGGCAATGATCAGTTGGACGAACTGTTCGCACCGATTGGCAAAGTTGCTGGTTACAAAGCGGGATCAACAGGCAAGTGGGGGTTTGGCTGGGTAGACATGAATCAAGATGAGCTGATGTATCGACAATTCACTGTGGACTTCACGGCGATCAAAAATCCCTGGCCAATTGGGATTGCCGTCAAGTCCTATACCGGCAAAGAACCCATTTCGAGCGTCAAAATCACAGAGGTTGATCGACTGGTGCTCAAAAAGAACGCATCGCCGACCACCCCAAGCACAAGTCTTCAAGCGATTGGGGAAAAGACCTTGGTTGCTGCTGCATCCCACAGACCGAACGCCAACACCATGCCTGCATGGATTGAGCCGAGCCCACTCGCCGCAATAACCTGAGTAGACCAAGACACAACTGCAGCCTGTAGAGAGCAGCAAGAGCCTCTACAGGCTCATGCAAATGGTGAAGGCTTCCCTCGTGTTAAATTCACCTGATTGCCGAGAAGCTCAAGTTTCTGGCTTAAGGCTCTCAGCTGGGCCATTGTGAGCATCACATCGCGGCCATGGAGATGAACGCGTTCGATTCATTGATGTCAGAAGCGGGGGTCATGCCGTCCCTTCTGAACGCGGGCTTGTCAAGGTAAGACCGATCACCCCTCGCGATTGATCCGGGCCGGGGAGATCTGGCTGCAATCGATCGGCTCGAGGCGATCCCGTGGGGCGAGGTCAGCGAAGCATCGCCGAGCGTCGACAGCGGCGGCCGCTGCCAAGCACAGCGCAAACCCAACCAGCACGTCGATTACCTGACCGGAGGGTGGGTTCTCCCAGCCCTACTCAGGCACTCCCAACGACGAACACGACGCGCGAACACAGGCCAGCAAAATCGGCTGTGATCGAACCCGGTGGATATCTGGACAGATGGTGTCGCCAAAACGGTGCCACGGCATCACTGATCAATCTCTACCGCTTGGCCTTCACCACTGAAGCCGTCTTGGGCAACAAGTCGCAGCAGCAGTCGGGCGCCGCGCCGCTGATAAAGATGCCTCCCTGCTGGGCTCCTGACGTCACATCTGGGTGTCACACCCAAACACGACAGCCAAGCCGCCATTGGCTGCTGATCGGCCACACATCCGAAGCTGAACGTTGAACAAATCGTTCAGCAGTGGACTCGCAGCAGGCTGAGCCCCAGTTCAAGCTGCTCCTGGTTGGCATAGGCCTCGCGCTCCAGTTGGCGCTCCCGCTCTGACGCGCCGGCGTAGGTGGGCTCGGCCAGCACATGGTTCAACTGGGCCGGGATCTGCTGCGGCAGCCCCAGCGTCCTGGGCTGGGCGCGAAGCCCGCCGCCAAGGCAGCTTTGGGCCACATGGATGGCCTCATGGTTGAGCACCCGCGCAAATTCGCGACTGCCCTTGTCGATCACCGTCGGTTTAATGCGCAGGGTGCGCTGCGCTGGATCCCACTCGCCAGCAGCACCAACCTTTTTGGGCAGCGAAAGTTCCAGCTGCACCCCCAACGCCAGCAGCTGCTGCCACAACGCGCGAATCACCGCACGCTCGCGCGCAAACGTGGGCGGATTGGCCATCAGCGCCTTGATCTCGCTCAGGCTGAGGGGGGGCTCACCAGGACGGCGGCGGTAGACGTAGCGGGTTCCGCCGCCCGGCAACGGTTCGGCCCGCGGACGCCACTGCTGATCGGCCACCGCGAGCTGTTGCAACACCAACTGCTCAGCCACCACGGGCGCGGGAGCTGGCAGGGCCGCGAGCTGGGGGCGTCGATCGCCGGCGGCTTCGAGCAAGGCCATCCCCAGGGCGCTCAACACCACAACAATCGACAGCCAAGGCCATCGGCCTGGCGCTGGGGATGGGCGGCGTTGGTCAGCTGGAATCACCGCTACAACAGTGCCGGTCGCAGACAAAGTCTGGCGGCGCAGGCGGCTTGCGAAGATCAAACCTCGCTTTTGCCGCGCCCATGCCGCTGACCGCTCTGGTGCACCAACTGCAGCAGGTGCCCCTGACCGGCGAGGTGGCAGCGCGCATGGACCGCCCCGAGCGGCTGCGGCTGGGGGGCGCCGGCCGCGCAGCGCGGGCGCTGATCAGCAGTGCCCTGGCCCGCAGCCGCCAGGCGCCGCTGCTGGTGGTGGTGCCCACGCTCGAAGAGGCCGGCCGCTGGGCGGCTCTGCTCGAGCTGATGGGCTGGCGCAGCTGCCAGCTGTATCCGACCAGCGAGGCCAGCCCCTACGAGGCCATCGAGCCCACCAGCGAGATCACCTGGGGCCAGCTGCAGGTGCTCAGCGAGCTGCTCGATCAGAGCGGTGGCAACAGCGCTGGCGCCGCCAATCTGGCGATCGTCGCCACCGAGCGGGCCCTGCAGCCCCACCTGCCGCCGCCAGCGGCGCTGCAGGCCCAGTGCCTCAGCCTGCGCAAGGGTGACGCTGTCAACCTCGAAGAGCTGGGCGAGACCCTGAGCCGCCTGGGCTACGAGCGGGTCACCAGCATTGAACAAGAGGGCAGCTGGAGCCGCCGCGGCGACATCGTTGATGTCTTCCCGGTCAGCAGTGAGCTGCCGGTGCGGCTCGAGTTCTTCGGCGAAGAGCTCGAGAAAATTCGCGAATTTGACCCCGCCACCCAGCGCTCCCTCGATGCGATCGAGGTGGTGCGGCTTACCCCCAGCGGCTACGGCCCGCTGATTGCCGCTGCCCTGCGCGAGTCGATGCCCGATGGCCTCGAGCAGCTGCTGAGCCCGGCAGCACTCGATCAATTGCTCGAGGGCGGCAGCCCCGACGAGGGTCTGCGCCGGCTCATGGGCCTGGCCTGGGCGCAGCCGGCCTCGCTACTCGATTACCTGCCCACCCAGGCGCTGATCGCCATCGACGAGCGCCGAGCCGCCCTGGCCCACGGCCAGCAGTGGTTTGACCACGTGGTCAGCCACCACAGCGAGATCGAAACCGAGCTGGGCGCAGCGGTGCCGGCGCTGCTGCACCGCCCACCCGCCGACACCCTGGCCGATGCCACAGGCGCCTTTGCCGGTTTCGACCTGTGCGAGCTGCACGAAACCGACAACCACCCCAACCACCTCGATCTGGCCAGCCGCT
>CAYFMB010000181.1:0-4223 GCA_964344095.1 uncultured Klebsiella sp. | reverse complement strand
GCTCGATGCCGGCATCGAGCCCGAGCTGAGGGCTCGCCATCTGCAGGTGGCCGCTGGCTGCAGGGCCACCCTGGGCCTCGACACGGGCCCGGTGGTGACCACCATGGTGCCGCTGGAGGTCAGCCTCAGCTTGGGTGCCAGCGGTGTCAGTTGGGGACAGCTGGGTCGGCCCGAGGCCCTGCTGGCCGCTGGGCGCCAGCTCAAGGCCGCGGGTGCCACGGCCATTGCTGTGGTGGCCCGCTTCCCTGACGATCCTGACAGCGAAGCTCTGGCCGCCTACCGCGCTGGCAGCGGTGTCGACGCCCTGGCGGGCGCTGAAGCGGTGATCAGTCACCTGCTCAGCCGCGAGCTGGGCTTGCCCTGTGCCCATGCCCCAGCGCTCGCGCCACTGCCGCTGGATCCTGAGCTCGATCCCCGTGCTGCGGGCGAGGAGCTGGGCTTCACCTTTCTCCCCTGTGTGCTCGTGGGGCTAAGCCGGGCCCCTGATCTGCTGCCGGTGGCAGCTCAGGGGTTCGGCGACAAGGTGCTGGCCATCGATGCGGTGGGTGCGGTGATCGCCCCGGCTGGAGCCCTTGGCGGTGCTGCCGTGCTTGCCTGTGCCGAACGCGGCATTCCCGTCATCGCTGTGGACAACCCCTGCCTGCTCAGCGTCAGCGCTGAGGCGCTGGAGCTGGAGGTCTTGCCCGCAGCCAGCTACAGCGAAGCGGCCGGTCTGGTGCTGGCGCTGCGCGAGGGGATTGCCCCCGCTGCCCTGCGTCGGCCGCTGTCTTCGCTGCAGGAGCTCGGCTGATGGCGGGTTTTGGCATCACCAGCCATGGCGCGAAGCAGCCCTGTCCCTGCGGTGGCGGCAGTTACGCCAGCTGCTGTCGTCCGCTGCATCGTCAAGAACGGGCGGCTGCCACTGCAGAGCAGCTGATGCGGTCGCGTTACAGCGCCTTTGCCCTCGCCGAGATCGATCACTTGTTGCGCACGCAGCCGTCGTCTGAACCGTTGCCGCAGCGCCGCCGCTCCCTGGAGTCCACCTGCAGGCAGCTCCACTGGCGCTGTCTCGAGATTCTGGCCACGGAGGCGGGCGGCCTGGACGATCGCGAGGGCACGGTGACCTTTGCCGCCCACTACAGCGCCCGTGGTGAGCAGGGCGTGCTGCGGGAGCGCTCGCGCTTTGGCCGCGATGGCGGCCGCGCCGATGGCGCTTGGCTCTATCTCGAGGCTCTGCCGCTCAGCGATTAACGCAGGCAAGCCATGGGATGGCGTGGCGACACCCCCAGGGCTTTGGCCACGCCTGGGTGGCACACCGAGCCGGCAATGGTGTTGAGGCCGCTGACCAACTCCGGTCGGTCGGTGATGGCTTCGCTCAGCCCGCGGCCGGCCATCACCAGGATGTACGGCAGGGTGACGCTCATCAGTGCCTCGGTCGCGGTGAACGGCACCGCCCCGGGCATGTTGCCGACGGCGTAATGCTGCACGCCATGCAGGTTGATCACCGGTTCGGTGTGGGAGGTCTCGCGGCTGGTGGCGATGCAGCCGCCCTGATCGATCGCCACATCGACGATCACCGATCCGGGTTTCATCTGCTGCACGAGGGCTTCGTCGACCAGGGTGGGAGCGCGGCCTCCCGGGGTCAGCACCGCACCGATCACCAGATCGGCCCCCGGTACCAGCCTCTCGATCAGGCTGCGGCTGCTGACCAGATTGACCAGCCGGCCGCGACGGTCGCTCTCCAGTTGTCGCAGGCGCTGGGGCGAACGGTCCAGCAGAAACACCTCAGCATCCATGGCAGCGGCGATGCGGGCGGCGTTCCAGCCGACGCTGCCGGCACCCAGCACCACCACCCGGGCCGGGCGCACCCCGGTGCAACCGCCGATCAGGACCCCGCGGCCGCCATGGGGTTTCTCGAGCAGGTAGGCACCGACCTGGGTGGCCAGCCGCCCGGCGATCTCGCTCATGGGCGCCAGCAGCGGCAGGCTGCCGTCCTCCAGCTGAACGGTTTCGTAGGCCACCGCCGTGGTGCCCGCCTCCAGCAGGGCCTGTCCCACTTCGGGATAGGCGGCTAGGTGCAGGTAGGTAAACAGCACCAGGTCAGGGCGCAGGTAGCCAAATTCCTCGGGTTGGGGCTCCTTGACCTTGACCACCAGGTGCGCCGCCCAGGCCTCCTCACGGTTGACCAGGCAGGCGCCGACGGCGGCGTAATCGTCGTCGCCGATGCCGGCCCCCAGGCCCGCGCCGGTTTCGATGCGCACCTCCATGCCCTGGCTCACCAGCTCACGAGCACCGTCAGGGGTGAGGGCGACGCGCCGCTCGTCCCGTTTGATCTCGCGCGGTACTCCAATGCTGGCCATCGGGCTGGCCAGGGGGGCAGCACTGCCGGGGGCGGCCATGGCGTGATCGCGAGGCTGGTCTGTTACCAGCTTGGCGCTGCTTGCCAGGCCTGGCCATGCTTCACCGAGATGGCTGGAGCGGTGTTGGCGAAAGCAGGTGAATGAACTGCGCCGATGCGTGGGTGGTCAGGATTCCGGATCTGCTGATTGGTGCTTGAGCTGGGCTATGGCTTGGACATGGTCGGAGAAGGTGAAGCTCGATTCGTTGAAGCACAAGGCGCGTAGACGCCTGCTGCCGGCTGATAGCCCACTTTGCATTGTCCAAAGAAGTCGGGATGAACGAAATGCCTGCCTCCATGTTTTGGTGGCTGCGAAAGCGTGCAACGAGGAGTTGTGGCTGAGCAGGCACTGTTCACTGTACCCAGCCCGAACAAATGCTTTGGCGAGGCTTTTGGGACTGTGAAAACTGATGTGCTGACCGTTGCCGAAGGCGTAATACCACCACTCGTTGTCTGGTATTTCACCCGTTCGTCTGAGCAGCGTTGAGAAGAGGAAGAGATCGACGGCGCCAATCTGCTCGCGTAGAAACGAGGGCAGTGAGGGCAGGTGCTCGATGACCTCAAAGGCTGTTTTGATTTTGAACTGAGCGTTTTTGGGGCTTGTAAAGGGTTTGATCAGAGGCATGCCAGCGTATTCGTCAGAGCCGTAAAATTCATAGCCGTTGTCCCTCATCATTCGGGCGTACATGCCCAGTCCTGCCCCTGCGTCGCAAGCGGCTGGCAGAGATTTTTGTCGTGATATTGCCTTCCAGTTTCGAAAAAGAATCAGTGATTTTTTGGCCAGGTCAATATTTCTTGCGACGTAGCCTGTGTCGCCGTAAAATTCATCCTGGTAGGCGATATCAAGCCATGTGGGGTTGGCTAGATATAGGTAATCGCAAGAGGGGCAGTGTTTCAGGTCTGTGTTGACCTGCTTTGTTGTGACCAAGACGTTCCTAATTGTGTGAACGCCGTGCGCTCCGCAGTTGGGGCATGTCATGCATGGAAGTCATGAGATCATTAACTTAACATGGGAAATGAGTGCGCCTGTGTTGGGCTGCGGCGTGTGGGTGAGGGAGCGCAGTTTCTGTGTGGATCGCAGTGTTTTGGTTCCTTTGTTGTCAAGAGTTGGTCTTTGGTGTGATGCTTCTGCCGGCGGATTGCCTCTGGAGCGGATCGCTGCTGTGACGTGTGCTGTGATCGCAAAAGGATTCGCTTGAGCTCCAGTTCTGTGATTGGTTTTGGCTCAGGTTTCGCTACTTTTCACGCGCTCGTGCGTCGGGATCGTTGTTGTTGTGAGCGTTATTTTGCTCGCGAGTGGGCTGTCTCTGATGCTGGAGCTATGTCAGGTCAGTCCAGAGTTTTCGCTTCGGCAAAGGGGGTTCTGAGCTCATCACCTTGTTTGTTTCATGGTCTTGAACGATCAGCGCGCTGCGATCGGCATGCGCCAGCCGCTGCCGAAGGAGCGTCGGCTCACCTTGAGCACTGGTGGGGCCTGGCGCCGTTTGAATTCGGCGCGGCGCAGCAGGCCCATGACCCGTTGGGCCAGGGCTGGATCAAGGCCGGCGGCGATCAGCTCCTCGGGGCTGCGGTGCGCTTCGATCAGCTCCTTGAGCAGCGGATCCAGCACGGCATAGTCGGGTAGGGAGTCGCTGTCCTTCTGGTCGGGCCGCAGTTCGGCGCTGGGTGGTTTGTGGCGGATCGCCGTGCCGATCAGCGCTCCCTCCGCCGGCAATCCCAGCTCATGGCGGCAGGCCCGGGCCGTGGGGTGGTCCAGCCAGTCGCAGAGCGAGAACACGGTTGTCTTGTACAGATCGCCAATCACCGCGAGTCCGCCGTTCATGTCGCCATAGAGGGTGCAGTACCC
>CAYFMB010000180.1:2582-4241 GCA_964344095.1 uncultured Klebsiella sp. | reverse complement strand
ACCGGCATCCGGTGGATGCGGTTCGCTCACTGATCAGGAGCTATCACCTGCGGGTTCAAGCACTGGGTTAAACCCAGACCCTGACGGCCTGGGTTCAAGGTCATCGACATTGCCTGCGTTACAGCGCCGAGCTATGACAAACACGCTCGCAGCTGCTGCGCAGCGAAGACCTGCTCCAAGACAAGAGGCTGCCATGCAGCAGGTCTGCACGCACCTGGGCCTCGATGCCAGCCCTGCATCAGTCGAGGCGATGCTTCACCCAGAACGGTCGCCGCAAGCCTGCCTGGGCCCCAGACTCGATCCCGCGGGCAATGCCCCCAACTGGATGCGGTCACCGGTGCTGCGGCGTGCTGATCGATCTGCCGCCAGGCCATCGCTACAGCAGCTATGGGTCCTCGACGGAGTCCCAGTAGATCTGGGGATGATCGACGTACAGCTGAGCCTGGCTACAGCTGTGCGCAGATCCCTAAACAAACCCTCCAATCACCATAGGCTGAGCCGACTCAAGCGCCCTCAATGCAGGCTCTCTCTGGGCACACGTCTCTGGAGGATGCTCTCCGCCTGGAAGGCTGGACCCTGCACCAACGGCTGCGTTTTCTTGCGAGTCATGGCCTGTCCCAGCGCAGCACCCCGCTTCCCCCGTCGGCCTTGGAGCAGTGGCGGCGAATCGTGGCCCCCGACAACACCGCCAACTTTGACAAGCGCCTCGACTGGGACGGCCTGAGCGCCGCGTCGGCAGCCTGGGCTCTGGCTCCCCGTGCCGAAGACCGCCCCCAGGATCCCAGCTGGTGGCCCGTGCTGGTGGCACTGCGTCAGGCCGCCAGTGACGGCCTGAGCACGAGCGGGCTGGAAGAACGCTGCAGCAGAGAACCGTTTGTGCACACCTGGCGGCCAGCCGCAGCGTGGGCCCTGCAGACCCTGCAACTGCGTTGCCGAGAGTTGACAGGGTCACTGGTTCTGAGGGATGCGGCCTGGCTCGATCTGGCGCAGGCTCTGCTCGAGCGTCTCTGTACCACCGGCGACCAGGCCCTGTGGGAGCAGTTCAACCAGCGCCGCACCCCTGGACAGATGCTGCTGGCCCATCTGGGAGTCAACGGCGATGGCACAGGCGAACCGGTGCATGAGGCCTATGACGCCTTTGTGAAGGAGCAGCTCAGCAGTGGCTATGGGCCGCTCTTGGGCGAGTTCCCCGTGTTGGGCCGTCTGCTGGCGGTAATCACCGAGTTGTGGCTTGAGAGCAGCGAAGAGATGCTTCGCCGCCTGGCCGACAGCCGAGGCGAACTGCAAGACGCCTTCGGCATCGCAGTTGACGCTGTGCTGCACAACGTGCAGCTGGGCCTCAGCGACCCTCACCGCGGCGGGCGGGCGGTGGCGATCTTGAGCTTTGCTGATCAGCAGGGAGGCGAAGTCATCAAGGTCGTCTACAAGCCCAAAGACATGCAGGTCGATCAGACCTACCAGGATTTTCTCGGGGCCCTCAACGCCGTCTCAACACTGCCGCCGTTGCGGCCTCTGACAGTCCTAAGCCGAGACGGCTACGGCTTCATGGAGTGGGTGGAGCACCGGCCCGCAGGCAGCGAGGAGGAGCTGGCGCGCTTTTACGTGAACGCCGGCCGCACGATGGCGGTGCTGCAGCTGCTGGGCTGCACCGATTGCCAC
>CAYFMB010000180.1:1229-2572 GCA_964344095.1 uncultured Klebsiella sp. | reverse complement strand
CATGACCACAATCCGGACATGTCGGTCCGATCCCGGTGTTGCGCTCCGGTCTGCTACCCCAATGGCTCCTAGCGGGGGCGGGCAGGAAACGGGCCTTCGACATCAGCGCCTTGGGCATTCAGCCGCCCCCAGCCGAGCGGGAGATGCCTGGCTGGCTGGGTCTTAACAGCGACGGCATGATGGCTGGCCGCAGCACCCAGCCCTGCGAACAACCCACCAGCCTGCCGGTGGGGCTGGGCAGTCCGCAGCGCCTCACCGATTTTGTCGATCAGCTGTGCGCAGGATTCACCGAGCAGATGCATGAGGCGTTGCGCCTTCAACCGCTGCTTCTAGAAGCCCTGTCACGGTTCAGTGGCCAGCCACGGCGCTTGGTGGCACGGGCGACACGGCTCTATTTCACAATCCAACGCCAGATGCTGGAGCCGGCGTCGTTGCGCAACGCCGTGGCCCACGGGCTCAAGCTCGAACAACTCAGCCGTAGCTTTGTACTGGCCAGCGAAAAACCGCTCAACTGGTCGATGTTCAGCGCGGAGTTGCTGCAGATGGAGCGGCTTGACATCCCTTTCTTTGAACACTTGATCGACAGCGAGGAACTGCCCCTGCCCGAGGGTTTGGCTCCGATCGTCGGCTTCATAAAAGCCAGCGGTCTGAGCGCCGCCCAGCACCGCCTGCAATCCCTTGATTCGGGCGAGATCAACTTCCAAGAGCAATTGATTCGAGGTGCGATTGCGGCCAGGCACCTGAAAACGAGCGACCCCATCGCACTGGTTTCCGTAGAAGACGCCACAAGCAGAGGCGAGGATGCCGCACGCTCACATGATGAAGCTCTGTTGGCGGCCGAGTCCCTCCGGCATGAGGCGTTCCGCCTGGGCGAAGAGCTCTTTGCCAGCGCCATCCGCGACCGCAAGGGCAGGCCCGAGTGGCTGGGTATGGATCTTGGGGCCGACGGTGAATCGTTTCACTTTGGCCTGATCGGCCAGCCGCTCTATTCCGGCACCAGTGGCATCGCCCTGTTGTTCGCTCGCATGGCCCTGGCCAGCCCTGACCCTGCAACGGCTACGACCTGGCGCGAAAGGGCATGGAGCTGCTGTGCAGCGCTCGCTGAACTCGCTGAGCGCAACCGCAACAACGAGCTGTTTCGCCAAGTGCGTGATCTGCCTTTTGGCATCAGTGGAAGCGGTGGCACGCTTCTGGCCCTGTCGTTACTGGATCAGGCCGGCATTGATGCGGCTAACCCCTTGGCCGCGCTGTTGACCCAGCAGTTGCGTAGCGAACGACTGCTAGCCGATGAAGGAATCGACGTGATCGGCGGCGTGACCGGTTTGATTGGCGCACTGCTGCAC
>CAYFMB010000180.1:0-1219 GCA_964344095.1 uncultured Klebsiella sp. | reverse complement strand
TGCACCAAAACACACCTGAGGCCTTGGCATTGTCGGCCGTCTGTGGAGAGCGCCTTCTCAAGCTGCAGCTGGAAAACGGAGGATGGTCGGCTTGTGGAATCGTCACTACCCGTAGACCAGCACTCACCGGATTTTCCCATGGCGCCTCTGGCATGGCGGCTGCCCTGGCACGGTTGGCGCAAGCCACTGGCCAGGAGCGCTTTGCCGAGGCGGCTCGTCGTGCGATCGCCTATGAGCGCAGTGTGTTTGTGGAAGAGAAAGACAATTGGCCAGATTTCAGAAACAGCCAAGAACCCAACGCCTTCATGTGGAGCTGGTGCCATGGTGCCCCAGGCATCCTGCTGTCGAGACTCGTGATCCTGAAGAATGGTTTGGCTGACGAACACACAGCCAACGAATTACAGGTCGCTCGCGCCAGCACCGTTAAGGCACTAGTTGACCTGATCCATGGGAAACAAGGCGACCTTCCAGCCCATCTCTGTTGTGGCGTACTGGGCCTTGCTGCACTACTGCGTATTGACGCCGACACTCACGGCTGCGCCCTAGATCAAGTGGTGCAGGAGGCAGAATCCAAGCTGGTCAAGCAGGCGCAGCTCACTGGCAGCTACACGTTCTTCAGCGTAGATACCGGCTCTCTCAACTTACCGGGATTGTTCACGGGAAAGGCAGGCGTTGCCCTGGCCTTGTTAGAGGCAGCCGACGGCATGAGCTGGCTGCCAAGGATTCTCAGTGCAGGCCTGCTATAGATCTGAGTCAGTGGTATGAGCAAAACTACTGACGTGGAGCTCGTGAATCAATCCACGTCGTTGGCAACTGATGGCTGAGCGGACGAAGAAAGATTGCTGGATCGAAGCTCGAGGCGAGGCCATTGCCACACTGCGCTCACAACACGAACTCAATCCACCACTAAGATGAGCAGAAAGCTCACAGGAACGACGCCTCAGCAGGCTCGAGCCAGAGCGACACCATCAATGGCGACGGCCTGATTGCATGGCAACCCATGACAGGAGATGAACATCCTTTTTTGCCATTCTTAAGCTAAGTTCTCTGACTAGAACCCTGACTGACGAGACCCCTGCGCCAAGCCCTTGATCAAGTTTCGTCGAGCAAGCTTCTTAAACCGATGAGGCCTCGGCGCCACAAGAGCATGATCACAAGGTACGTCATTGGCCTTTCAGGGTGAAGCACTGAGCAACAAGCGCACCCACCCGTAGACAAC
>CAYFMB010000179.1:0-4298 GCA_964344095.1 uncultured Klebsiella sp. | reverse complement strand
GGGGAGTGTGCAGGCCGATCCAGCCAATGGCTTCAGCCTTGGCGCCGGCGCCAAGATCGGCCAGCGCGAAACCGATTGGCTCTGGTGAAACGCCCAGATCGGCCAATTGCAAGCTGCCGAAGGGCACCAAGTGGGCCTGCAGGTTCTGCCACAGCCCCAGGCTCTGCAGCAGAACCCGGCTCGAGTGGGTGAAGGCATAGGCCCGTTGCCGCTGCAACAGCTGCGGACGGTTGCCGGGATCGCGCAACACCACGTGCCAGCCGGCATCGGCCAGGGCCAGCGCTGCCAAGGCGCCTGTGGGCCCGCAACCCCTGACCAGAGCATTGGGTTGGGCGTCGACGTGGGTCAAAGCAGGTGGCGCGGGCTGGGTTGGTGCTGGCAGACGCTGGCACAAAAAAGCCGCAGCAGAGTTGCTGCGGCTTTGGCTCGTGCTTGCAATGGTGCCGCCGCGTCAGGTGCGGCGCGGCTCTCAAGCGGCTGTGATCAGCCGATGCCCAGCAGGCCGCGGGTGAAGGCTTCACCACCCAGGGCGATCTCGGTGGCGAGCAGGGCAATGAAGCCCAGCATGGCCATGCGGCCATTGAGCTTTTCGGCACGCTCGTGGAAGCCCCAGCCGCTCTCGGCGCTGACGACTTCCATGCGGGGCTCGGTGGCGAAGGCGTTGAGGCGACCGCCGTCTTCGGTGGTCACGGTGGCACCGCGAATGGCGGCGGGAGCAGCGGGAGCGGCCTGAGTCATGGCGGCAACGTTGCGTTGTGTTGCGCAAATTGTAACGCAATGTTGCGGGTCGTGTGGTGCTTGCGTCCGCGGTTGCCGTGCGCGGGTCAGCGCAGGCGCCTGAGGCAAAGCTCTTCAAAGGCCGGGCGCAGCAGATAGGGGTATTCGCCCACCCACAGCTTCAGCTGGGGTAGCCAGGCGTCGCTGAGTGCGCCAACCCGGGAAAAATCCTTGCGTTCGCTCAGCACCAGCACGCGCACGACCATGCCGCGGCGGATCTGCTGGTGTTTCTTCTCCATGGGGAAGCGAATTCGCCCCAGGTAGCCGTCCTCGTCTTCGAGGTCGAGGCTGATCCAGGTGCGGGTGTTCTCGACCAGTTCGAGTCGTCCGCTGTTGTCGGCCTGTTCGCGCCGCGCCTCGACCACCTCGCGCTGCTCGATCTCGGCCACCTCCCCCTCGAAGATCGCCGCTGCTGGGTAGCGCCGCAGAGCGGCATTGCGCCGGCCGGCCTCGAGGATCGGTCCCCAGAGCATGTACAGCAGGAAGACGAAGCCCACCACCAGCCAGATCGGGCCCCATTGGCTGGACAACAGGCGCTGGCTGAGCAGCAACGAGATCACCCCACCGATCACCGCGATCAGCACCCTTTGCAGCAGCTTGCGCGGGTTGCCACTGCAGGCGCTGAACTGGGGACCGGTGGCCACCGCTGGAATCAGGCGGGGCAGTTCACCCGGTCGCAGCGGAATCAACATGGCTGGAAGCGGCCGCGGCAACTGACGGCCATGGTGCCGCCCCAGGCCGACCTTGTTCCAGAGGCTGGTCCCTCAGAGCAGCCGCTCGAGTCCATAGACCAGGCCTTGCAGCTGGCGCACCTTGCGCACGCACAGCAACACTCCAGGCATGTAAGCGCTGCGATCGATCGTGTCATGCCGCAGCGTGTAGGTCTCGCCCGGGGCGCCGAACATCACCTCTTGATGCGCCACCAGCCCAGGCAGGCGCAGTGAATGCAACCGCAGGCCGCTCTCGCGCAGGCCGCCGCGGCATCCCTCCAGGCTTTCGTGTTCGTCGACCTGAGGGGGGTTGAAGCTCTTGCCGAGCTCCTCCATCAGCTCCGCTGTTTTGATGCAGGTGCCGCTGGGGGCGTCGGCCTTGCGGTTGTGATGCAGTTCGGTGAGCTCGGCAAAGTCGTAGAACCGCGCCGCAGCCGCCGCTGCCTGCTGCAGCAGCACCATGCCCACCGAAAAGTTGGGAATGACGGCGCCGCCCACCGAGGCTTTGTCAGCAAACACCGCCAGCTCACTGAGCTGTTCGGGGCTGAGGCCCGTGGTGCCGATCACCGGGTGCACGCCATAGGCAATGGCGCCACGGGTGTGCTCGTAGACGACGCGGGGGTGGGTGAAGTCCACCAGCACGGCGCCGCCGCCTGGGCCCGAGTGGCGCGCGTTCTGGCTGGCCAGGCACAGGGCTCCCTCGAAGTCGGCGGTGACCGCGACCTCAAGCTCGCCCAGGCCCAGCTCGAGGCCCACATCGGCCCCTTCCTTGCCTGCTGTGTTGTCGATCGCGGCCACCAGCTCGCAGTCGGCCGCGGCGCAGACGGCCCTGACCACCTCGGCACCCATGCGGCCCAATGCGCCGGCCACCACCACGGGGATCGGAGCGGTCTTCATGTCGGGATCGGGTGCCATTGGCAGAACGGCCTTTTTTGCACACGATGGCAGAGCCCTTGTGCCGTCTTGCATGCTGCTTGCCACCGCCACCGCGGCCCATGGCGGCCTGATCACCGCCCTGGTGGCTGTGGCTGTGGTCGTGGTGGTGGCCCAGTTGCTGGGGGAGCTGCTGGATCGCTGGGGCCAGCCGCGGGTGATCGGCGAAATTCTGGGCGGCATCGCTCTGGGGCCCAGCCTGCTGGGAGCCTTGGCCCCGGGGCTTGAGGCCCGGCTGTTTGCCCCCGCTGTCACCAGCCAGCTGAACCTGCTCGGCCAGCTCGGTCTGGCCCTGTTCATGTTTTTGATCGGGCTGGAACTCAACCCCAACCTGCTGCGCGGCCGCCTGCCTTTGGCCAGCCGGATCACGGCGGTGGGTGTGGCTGTGCCCCTGCTGCTGGGCATGGCGCTGGCGCGGCTGTTGGAGCTGTGGCAACCCGAGCTCTTGCCCGGCCAGAACAGCCTGGCCGGGGCGCTGTTCATGGGCACGGCCATGGCGATCACGGCCTTTCCGGTGCTGGCGCGCATCCTGCGGGAGCGGCAGCTACTCACCCAGCCCCTGGGCGCCCTCACGATCACGGTCGCGGCCATCGACGACCTGATCAGCTGGATCTTGCTGGCGGCTGTGGTGGCCTTTGCCCGTTCGGGCAGCGTGCTGGGGGCGCTCCAGCCCCTGCTGCTCACGGCGATCTGGGCGGTGCTGCTGCTGGTGGGCCTGCGGCCGCTGCGGCGCTGGCTGGAGCGGCGCTACGAGCGGCGGGCGACGCTGGGGCCGCTGCTGGAGGTCAGTCTCTATAGCGGTGCCCTGCTCAGCGGTGCGTTCACTGAGTGGATTGGTGTGCATCTGATCTTCGGGGCTTTTTTGTGGGGGCTGGCGATGCCGCGCGATCCGTCCCTGCGTCGCCATCTCGAACAGCGCCTGGCTGGAGTGGTGCTGCAGCTGATGTTGCCGTTGTTCTTTGCGATCAGCGGTCTCCACACCCGCATCGGCAACCTCGATCGGCCCAGCCTCTGGGCGGTGGCGGTCCTGGTGCTGTTGGTGGCGGTGGCCGGCAAATTCGTCGGCACCTGGATCACCGCCCGCCTCAGTGGCATTCCGCCCAGGGAGGCTCAGGCTTTGGGCTGGCTGGTCAACACCCGCGGACTTACCGAACTGGTGATCCTCAATGTGGGCCTGAGCCTCGGCGCCATCAGCACCAGCCTGTTCACGATCGGGGTGCTGATGGCCATCACCACCACGGTGATGACCGGGCCGTTGCTCGAACGTCTTGGTTACAGCCGCATGGGCGGTCCGCGGCAGGAGCCCAGGCCTTCGTAGGCTCCTTCACATTGCTCAATCTGGCCGCATGTTCACGCAGGTCCGTTCCGCCAACCGTCGGGTCAGCCCTGCCGAAGGTCATCCCGGCGCCGTCATGAAGGCGGTGTATGTGGTGCTCGAGCCCCAGTACCAGAACGCCCTGACCCAGGCGGCCACGAGCCTCAACGACCAGAACGGTCCCCTGGCCATCGATCTGAGCGGTTACCTGATCGAGGAGCTGCGCGACGAGGCCAATTACGCCGACTTTTGCGCCGATGTGGCCGCGGCCGATGTGTTCATTGCCTCGCTGATCTTCATCGAGGACCTGGCCCAGAAGGTGGTCGACGCCGTGGCGCCCCACCGCGATCGCCTCAAGGCAGCCGTGGTGTTCCCCTCGATGCCCGAGGTGATGCGCCTCAACAAGCTGGGCACCTTTTCGATGGCCCAGCTCGGTCAGAGCAAGTCGGCCATTGCCAGCTTCATGAAAAAGCGCAAGGAGGCCGGCGGCGCCGGCTTCCAGGACGCGATGTTGAAGCTGCTGAACACCCTGCCGACGGTGCTCAAGTACCTGCCCGTCGAGA
>CAYFMB010000178.1:0-4303 GCA_964344095.1 uncultured Klebsiella sp. | reverse complement strand
TGTGATCAGCTCGGGAAAGGCGTCGTGCAGCAGCTCTTCGCCGCGGCTCCAGAGAAAGCTCTGCTGCTGGCGCTGGATCAGTTGACCGCGGATCCCGTCCCATTTCCACTCCAATTGCCAGTCGTGTGGGCTGCCCGGCAAGGGACCGTTGTGGGGTGAGGCCAAAAAAAACGGGTACGGCCGGCTCGGTACCGCTTGCTGATTGGCGCCCGCCGCCAGCAAGGCCTCAAACGCGGCAGCCGTTGGCGTGAAGCCGCCCATCAACCGGTGTTGGATCAGGGCCTCGTCGAGCCCGCTGAGCTGACTGAGGGCCTTGACCACCAGCCCCTGGGCCACGCCGATGCGCAGCCCACCGGTGAGCAATTTGTTGGCGACCAACAGCTGTTGGGGGGTGAGTCCGCGCCACAGCTGGCGAACGGCGAGCGCCTGATCGTGATCGGCAAGGGCTGCGGCTGCTGGCAGCAGCTGCTCCATCCAGACCTGCAGGGATTGGCCGGCGGCTGTGAGGTCCTGCGTGCCGTTGGTGGTGGCGCCGGATTCAACTTGGTTCCACAGCAAGGCAATCGTTTCGGCTGAATCGCCAACGTGGCTGTAGCAGTCGTCAAACAACCACTCCGGTAGCTGGGTGTCCTGCAGGCAGATCTGCCGCAGGCGGCGGCCGGTGATCAGCCGTTTGCGCACGTTGCCCAGCAGCACCTGCAGGGCCCAGGCGGCTTCGCTAGCCGGGGCGGCGCCCAGGTGATCGACCAGCACAGCAATGCGGTCTTTGCTGCCGCGGCAGTGATCCAGGCGCTCGATCAGCTCAGCGAACGCCTGCATGACGGGTGCGGTCGACGGCCACCAGGGCCGCTGCGCCAAAGATCAAGACATACAGCGGGATCAGCCAACCCGCTTGTTGCGCCTGCAGCCAGGTGGCCACCAGCGGCGAGGTTCCGGCAAACAGGGCCATCGCCAACGAGTAGGCGATCGAGAACACTGCGCAGCGCTGGCGCTGTGGCACCAGCACGACCCCCAGCACTCCCTGGGCACCCATGGTCACCATGACCGGAGCCACCAGCAGAACCTGAGCCAGGGCAAGGGTGCCCAGCTGACCTTGCAATCCGATCAGCAGTCCTAGGGGAGCCAGGAGGATCAGCAGCAGGTTGCCCCAGCGGTTCACCGGCACCATGCCGAAACGATCGGCCAGGTGTCCGCCCCCGATGGCCAGCAGCAGGCCAACGGTCTGCACCACGGTCGCAATGGTGTTGGCTGCGGCGGGGTTGTTGCTGTGTTGGCCGCTGAAATCGACCAGGTAGACAAAGGCCAGGTAGAAGACCACGTTGGCGAAGCTCACCAGAGCGATCACCAGCAGCACCAGGCGCCATTGCTGCAACACCTGTTGCAGACGCCACACAACGGCGCGGCCTAGTTGGCGTGGGTGCTGAATCGCGGGGCCTTCCGCCTCGGGTGGCAGGGTTTCGGGCATGCCGCGCCGCATCCACAGCCCCACCACAGCAACCAGCGCTCCCAGCAAAAAGGGGATGCGCCAGCCCCAGACGCCCATCGCCGCTTGGCCCACCACGCCGGCGATCACCGCAGCCGTGAGCGAGCCCAGACTGAAGCCGAGCAGTCCACCGGCCACCGCCAGGCTTGAGAGCAAACCGGCATGCCCCCGACTGGCGGCTTCGGTGGCGTAGGTGATGCTGCCGGTGAATTCGGCACCCACCGAGAACCCCTGGAGCATGCGCAACAGCACCAGTGCGATCGCGGCGCTGATGCCGATCTGGCTATGGGTGGGCAGCAGACCGATCAGCAGGCTCGCGATGCCCATGATCACAATGCTGAGGCTCAGCATCAGCCGACGACCCAGCAGGTCGCCTAGGGGCCCGAGCACAACGCTGCCCACCGGCCGCATCAGGTAGCCGACCGCAAACACCCCGAACGCCGCCAGGGTCTGTAGGCCTGGCACCTCAGCCGGGAAGAACACCTTGCCCAGGTCGCTGGCGACGTAGCCATAGACGGCAAAGTCGTACCACTCGAGGGCGTTACCCAGCAGGGCGGCCAGGGCCGCATTGCGGCGCTGACGTGGGGAGAGCTCAAGGTTCATGGGGCGCATCTTCGCCGGAGTCAGCCTCATCGCCACCCCGTGTGTCGTTAAACCCCGCGGTAAGCGGTTCGGCGCTGATGCCTTCGATCTCGCGCAGGTAGCGGGCCAGCACGTCGCTGCTGCCGTGGGTCACGTAGACCTGCCGCGCGGCGCTGCCCCGAACGCTCTGCAGCAGGCCGTTCCAGTCGGCGTGATCGCTGAGCACAAAGCCACGCTCGTAGCCGCGGCGGCGGCGGGCCCCGCGCACGGCCATCCAGCCGCTGACAAACGCCGTCTGCGGTTCTTTGAAGCGCTTCATCCAGACCGAACGGTGGGCCGATGGCGGCGCAATCACCAGCCGCCCGGCCAGATCGGCGCGCCGCTCCAGGGCGCTGACCGGCAGGGTCGGTGGCAGGGCAATGCCCGCCTGTCGATACGGCTCCATCAGCGTCTCGACGGCGCCATGCAACAGGATCTCGTTGCCAGCAGCACCGGGGTGGCCAGCGGCGCCAACCCCCAGGGCCGCCAGCTCGGCCAGCACCCGCTGGGCTTTGCCAAAGGCGTAGCAAAACAGAATCGAGGCGCGCTCAGGCGCCCCCTGCCACCACTTGAGGATCTCGGCGGCCACCGCGGAGCCTGGGCTCCAGCGGTAGATCGGCAGGCCAAAGGTGGCCTCGGTGATGAACACATCGGCCGTGACCGGCTCGAACGGCGCGCAGCTGGGATCGGCGTCACGTTTGTAATCGCCGCTCACCAGCCAGCTCTCGCCACCCACCTCCAGGCGAATCTGGGCGCTGCCGAGCACATGGCCGGCGCTGTGAAACGACACCCGGGCTTCGCCGATGCGGTGCAGGTCGCCGTACTCGATCGGGATCAAGTTGATGTTGGTGCCCAGGCGCTGGCGCAGGATCCCTTCGCTGGCCCCGGTGGCCCAGTACTCGCCGCAGCCCGGCCGAGCGTGGTCGGCATGGGCGTGGGTGATCAGCGCCCTGGGCACCGGTCGCCACGGGTCGATCCAGGCTCCCGCCGCCTTGCAATACAGCCCCTGGGGGGTCAACTCGAGCAGGCCGCCACTGGGGAGCATGGCTGCGGCGATTGGCGGCAATTGGCTGTGATTGTGGCGACGGCGGGGGGCAAGCGTTGACGCGTGCCGTTGGCGCCACTAGCCAGGGGTTGTCACCAGCAGCCGATCGTCATGGCCCTTGAGGACTTTCGCGACGAACTCGCCGGCACGGCCGCCGCGCTGGCGGCACCTGGTACCGGCCTGCTGGCGGCCGATGAATCCACCGGAACCATCGGCAAGCGTTTTGAGGCGATCCAGCTCGAGAACAGCGAAGCCAACCGCCGCGCCTACCGCACCCTGCTGGCCAACACGCCGGGTCTGGCTGAGCACATCAGCGGGGTGATTCTGTTTGAGGAGACCCTGTTTCAAGACAGTGATCCGGCCATCGCCGCCGCCGTTGCGCACGATGCTGCTGCCGAAGCTGCGAGCGGTGACCCCCAACCGATCGTTGCCCTGTTTCAGCAAAAGGGCATCGTGCCTGGGATCAAGGTCGATCTGGGTGTCGAAGACCTGGCCGGCGGCCTGGCGGGCGAGAGTTGGTGCACTGGCCTCAAGGGACTGGCCGAGCGGGCTGCTCGCTATTACGCCCGAGGCGCCCGCTTTGCCAAATGGCGCGCTGTGCTGCGCATCAGTGCCGCTGGTTGCCCCAGTGAGCTGGCGGTGCGCGAGAACGCCTGGGGCCTGGCCCGCTACGCCCGCACCGTGCAGGAGCAGGGCCTGGTGCCGATCGTCGAGCCGGAGATCCTGATGGATGGCGACCACGACATCGCCACCACCGCTTCGGTGCAGGAGTGGGTGCTGCGCACTGTTTATGAGGCCCTGGGTGTCAACGGCGTGTTTCTCGAGGGCAGCCTGCTCAAACCTTCGATGACCACCGCCGGGGCCGCTTGCACCACCCGTCCCAGCGCCGAAGAGGTCGGCGAGTTCACGGTGCGCACCCTGTCGCGCACCGTGCCGGCGGCGGTGCCGGCCATTCTGTTTTTGAGCGGAGGCCTCAGTGAAGAAGATGCCAGTCTCTGCCTGAATGCCATCAACGAGGCAGCGGCAGTGGGATTTGCCCCCTGGCACCTGGGCTTCTCCTTTGGCCGGGCGCTGCAACACTCGTGCATCAAGCACTGGGGCGGCCGAGATGTGGCTGCTGGCCAGGCCGCTTTGCTGGCGCGCGCCCGCGCCAA
>CAYFMB010000177.1:0-4314 GCA_964344095.1 uncultured Klebsiella sp. | reverse complement strand
TCAGTAACAGCAGGTGCCGCTGGTGCGCTGCTCGCGCAGACGCTCGTGCTGCTGTCCGATCAGCAGAATCGCCAGGGTTGGGTGGTTGTGCAGCAGGTTGAGGAAGCGCAGCCGATCCAGCGAGACGATCTCAACCGGGGTGCGAGCGATGGCGTCACTGCTGTGCACACCCTGGCGCCAAACGATGTCCTCGTAACTGAACAGTTCGCCAGGGCGAAAGCAGAGCCTTTCGCCCTGGGCACCAACAACTTCAACGATGCCGCGCTTGAGCCCATAGATGCAATCGGCACTCTGACCAGCGCTGAACACATGGGCACCGGTGGGGAGAGTGATCACCTCACAGTCCACCTGAGCGGCCAACAATTCAATGGGAGTTGTCAACGTGGGTGTCGTCACCATCAGCGCCACTCCATCGACCCAGAAGGCCTGTTCTACTCCCGACGCGGGCGAGATCGAAGCCCCTCGAGCACATCCGAGCGCACCTGGCGCAGAAAACAACAGATTTGCTTCAGATTTGCGGCAGGATCGTCTCCAGTTGCAGTTGACGGTTGGCTGGGGATGGGCCTGCAGGCGCTGCGGTGCCCGGCGGTGTCACCACCGGCAATCGCGGCGGGCGCGGCGTCCAGTGGTGACACCACAACTGAGCCACCAGCTCCGCATGAATCGGCAACTGGCGCAACTGGCACCAGCCCATCTCGCCCTCGCTCGGAGGGACGCAATGGCGGCAGCTGCGGCAGCACGGTCGCTGGCCCATGGTTCCAGCTGGGCGGTCTCCCACGTTAGAAACGGTTTCAGGATCTGGCAGCAGCCATGGCCGCCGTGCACGCCGACACCGCTGCGCTGAACCGCACTCCCCTGCACGCCGCCGCTGTCGCCGCGGGCGGCCGCATGGTGCCGTTCGCCGGCTGGGAGATGGCCGTGCAGTTTGCCGGGCTGGTGGCCGAGCACCAGGCGGTGCGCGAGCGCTGCGGCGTTTTCGACATCTCCCACATGGGCGTGCTCCAGCTGCGGGGCCTGGGTGCCAAGGACGCCCTGCAGGGCCTGGTTCCCAGCGATCTGTTTCGCATTGGCCCCGGCGAGGCCTGCTACACGGTGCTGCTCAACGACGCGGGTGGCATTCGCGACGACCTGATCGTTTACGACCGTGGCTGGCACAACGACGCCCACACGTTGATCCTCGTGATCAACGCCGCCTGCGCCGCAGCCGACACCCATTGGCTGCGGCAGCAACTGGAGCCCCAGGGCATCAGCATCCGCGACCTCAAAGCTGACGGGGTGCTGCTGGCCTTGCAGGGACCCGAGGCGCCGGCGCGGCTCGAAGCCCTGGCCAGCGGCGTGTCTCTGGCAGGGCTGCCTCGCTTCGGCCACCGCGACCTGGCGCTGCCGGGCATTGGCGACGTGTTTGTGGGCCGCACGGGCTACACCGGCGAAGACGGCTTTGAGCTGCTGCTGAGTCGCGAAGCGGGCCAGGCTCTGTGGCACAAGCTGCTGGCCGATGGCGTCGCCCCCTGCGGCCTGGGGGCCCGCGACACCCTGCGGCTGGAGGCGGCGATGCACCTCTATGGCAACGACATGGATGCCTCCACCACACCACTCGAAGCGAGCCTGGGCTGGTTGGTGCACCTGGAGATGCCCAAGCCCTTTGTGGGACGTGAAGCCCTCGAACGCCAGAGCGCTGCAGGGGTCAGCCGGCGCCTGGTGGGCCTGGAGCTGAGCGGCCGGGCCATCGCCCGCCACGGCTACCCAGTGCTGCATGGGGACCAGACCGTGGGAGAGATCACCAGTGGCAGCTGGTCGCCCACCCTGGGCAAGGCCATCGCTTTGGCTTATGTGCCCGTCAATCTGGCCAAGCCGGGCAGCACCCTGACGGTCGAGATCCGCGGCAAGGCCGAACCTGCCGTGGTGGTCAGACGGCCCTTTTACCGGCGGGGCTGAAGCGGTGCAGCTGCAGCGCGCTGCCATTGCCCTGGGAAGCAATCTGGGCGACTGCCGCGGCACCCTCAACGGAGCCCTGCTGGCTCTCGACACAAGCCCCGGCGTGCGGCTTCTGCAACGCTCAGCCTGGTACCGCAGCGCCGCGGTTGGACCACCGCAACCCGATTACCTCAATGGCTGCGCGGTGCTCGAGGTCAGCCTGGCTGCCGAGCAGCTGCTCGAACGGCTGCAGGCGATCGAGCAGCAGTTCGGCCGGGTGCGCGCCGAACGCTGGGGTCCGCGCAGCCTCGATCTTGATCTGATCTTTTTGGACGATCTCCAGCTGGCGAGCGCGCGCCTCCAGTTGCCCCACCCACGGCTGTGGGAACGCAACTTCGTGCTGGTACCCCTGGCCGAGATCGCCCCGGACTGGCTCGATCCGGTCACGGGGCTGACGGTGGCCACCCTGGCAGCCCGCGTGCGCGATCACGGCCATCTGGAGCGGCTGAGCGAACCCGCCTGAGGCTGCTCAGACTCAGAGCAGCGAGACCTTGCCGGTACCGATGTCGAAATAGGCGCTGCGAATGCGCAGCCTGCCGGCCTCAACTGCCTGCTTGAGCACGGCGCTGCGGGCGGTGAGCTGGGCAGCGCTGTGGCGGGCGTTGCCCTGAATCGCCTTGGTGAGGTCGTCGCCGGGCTGCAAGCTGGCGCGAATCGGCTTGACCAGATTCTCAAGCAGGGGGGTCAGCGGCTCGCTCGCCATGGCGGCCTTGACGGCGCCGCAACCGCTGTGGCCCATCACCAGCACCAGGCTCACGCCCAGCACGCTGACGGCGTACTCGAGCGAGGCGATGCCGTCATCAAAGGCGGTGTTGCCAGCGCTGCTGACCTTGAACAGTTCGCCGGAGCCTTTGGCAAACATCCATTCCGGCGCCACGCGCGAATCAGCACAGGTCAGCAACGCCGCCCAGGGCTTCTGCCCCGCGGCGAGGGCATGGGGATCGATCTGGCAATCCTTGGCCCATTGGGTCGCCAGAGCCTGCATGCGCTGGGCACTCCCCTTGACCTTGGCAGCTGACGCCCAGGCGGCGGCAAAGCGACTGTTGCCGGCCATCAGGGCGTCCAACAGATCACCAGACGGGGTGCAGGCCTTGAGCTCCTGCAACAGCTCCGGATCCAGTGCCCCCGAGGCCCGACCGGGGCGCGGCAGACCGGCGAGCACCGTGCCGCCCATCAACAGGCCCGCCCACTGCAGGCATTGACGACGCTGGATGGCCATGGAAAGGTCAGACACTGTCCCTCTCTTAGAAATCGGGAAGGCGGCGGTCAAGCCCATGCAAGATCTCGATACGCTGCAGATTCACGGCATCCGCGCTTACGGCTACACGGGCTACTTCGAGGCCGAACAGACCCTGGGCCAGTGGTTTGAGGTGAATCTGACCCTCGAGCTCGCACTAGCCGACTGCGGCGCCAGCGACGACCTGAGCCTGAGCGTCAATTACGCCGATGTGGTGCAGCGGGTGACCTCCCTGATCGAAACCAGCCGCTGCCGCACGATCGAGCGGCTCAACACCCTGGTTTGCGACGCGGTCCTCGATTTTGCGCCGATCGAGCGCGTAGAAGCGACCCTGACCAAGCTGGCCGCGCCCATTCCGGGCTTTGGCGGCCGCATCAGTGTGCAGATGACGCGCTCACGCGCCGTCTGAGGCAGCCGCAGCCGCAATGCGCCGCCATGGGAAAATCGCCGATTCGCCTCGGGATCAGAGCATGCGCAGCCACGGATGCGGCGACCTGCGCCAGGACGCCAGCGGCAAAAGCGTGCAGCTGTGCGGCTGGGTTGACCGGCGGCGCGATCACGGCGGGGTGATCTTCATCGACCTGCGCGACCGCAGCGGCGTCGTGCAGATCACCGTCGATCCCGAGCTGGCGGATGCCGCCGGCATCGACGCCCAGGCCATGGCGGCAGTGCTGGCCACCGCCGAGCATCTGCGCAACGAGACCGTGCTGCAGATCAGCGGCGTGGTGCGGCCGCGCCCTGCGGCCTCGCTCAACGACAAGCTCGCCACCGGCGCCATCGAGGTGCTGGCCAGCAGCATCACCGTGCTCAACGCCGTGCGCGGCAACCTGCCCTTTGCCGTCTCGGTGCACGACGACGAGCCGGTGCGCGAGGAGCTGCGCCTGCGCCACCGCTACCTCGACCTGCGCCGCGAGCGCATGGGCGCCAACCTGCGCCTGCGCCACCAGACCGTGCGCGCCATCCGCGGCTATCTGGAGGCCGAGGGCTTCATTGAAGTCGAGACGCCGGTGCTGACCCGCTCGACCCCCGAGGGCGCCCGCGACTACCTGGTGCCCAGCCGGGTCTGCGGCGGCGAGTGGTTTGCCCTGCCCCAGTCGCCCCAG
>CAYFMB010000176.1:0-4328 GCA_964344095.1 uncultured Klebsiella sp. | reverse complement strand
TGCAGGTGATCGCCGGCCGGCGCCACTGGGACCTGGCCGACATCACCACCGCCAACCCCAAGCTGGCGAGCGACAGCCGCGATGCCGCAGCTGAATTTGATCTCAAACCACTGATCGACGATCTGCGCAAGGACCGGCCGCTGCGGCTGGCGCTCAAAGGGGTGTTCGTTGAACTGCCGGTGCCTCCCTTTGTGGTTGGGGAGTGGCGCAGCCTGCTGGAGGCGAGCTGAGCCCAAGCGATGGCGGCCATCTCTTCAGTGCCATCCCCTGTTTCAGACACTGCCCAGTGGCGGTCCTGGATGGAGCGCGCCCTTGAGCTGGCGGCGCTGGGAACCGGTCGCACCAGCCCCAACCCGCTGGTGGGGGCGGTGGTGCTCGATGCCGCCGGCACCCTGGTGGGCGAAGGCTTTCATGCACGTGCCGGCACCCCCCACGCCGAGGTGCACGCCCTGGCCCAGGCGGGTGAGCGCGCCCGGGGCGGCACGTTGATCGTGACGCTGGAGCCCTGCTGCCACCACGGCCGCACCCCGCCCTGCGCCGATGCGGTCATCGCCGCCGGCATCAGCCGGGTGGTGGTGGCCATGGCGGATCCCAACCCCCAGGTGGCCGGTGGCGGCATCGCCCGGCTCCAGGCCGCCGGCATCGCGGTGATCGCGGGGCCTGGCGAGGCCGAAGCCCGCGCCCTCAACCGCGCCTTTGTGCATCGCATCAGCACAGGGCGTCCGCTAGGCATCCTCAAGTGGGCCATGAGCCTCGATGGCCGCACGGCCCTGAGCAATGGCGCCAGCCAATGGATCAGCGGCCCGCCGGCCCGGGCCTGGGTGCACCGGCTGCGCAGCCAGTGCGATGCGGTGATCGTGGGGGGCGGCACCCTGCGCGCCGACGACCCCCTGCTCACCAGCCGCGGCCAGCGCAACCCCGAGCCACTGCGGGTGGTGCTGAGCCGCAGGCTTGAGCTGCCCGATACCGCTCAGCTCTGGGACACCGCCGCCGCCGCCACGCTGGTCGCCCACGGGCCTGAGGCACCTGGGCAGGCCCGCGCCCGACTGGCGGCGATCTGCGCCGCCCACCCCGGACTGGAGGCACTGGAACTGACCAGCTGCTCTGCGACCGCCCTGATGCAGGCCCTGGCCCAGCGCGGCTGCAACCAGGTGCTGTGGGAATGCGGCCCCGAGCTGGCGGCTGCGGCGTTGCGCGAGGGCTGCGTGCAGCAGGTGGCGGCGGTGATCGCCCCCAAACTGCTGGGGGGCCAGGCGGCGCGGACACCCCTGGGGGAGCTGGGCTTCACCAGCCTGGAGCAGCTACCGCACTGGCAGAGGTCTCTGCCGAGCCCGCTGGGCGCCGATCTGCTTTGGCAACTGAACGCATGAGCGTGCTCGCCGCCCCCCTGCTGCTGAGCAGCCTGGCCTTCACCGCCCTGAGCTGGCTGCTGCTCAGCTGGCTGGCCCAGCGCTGCCGCGGCCATGACCTGGCCCGTCAACTGCTGCTGCGGGCCCGTCTGAGCGTCAGCGCCACGGTGCTGCTGGCGGGACTGAGTTGGTGGGCGCTCGAGCTGGGGGTACGCCTGGGCCTTGCGCTACCCCGCTCGGGTGAGCAGGTGCGCAACGCGTTGATTTCGCTGGGCCTGATGTGGACCCTGCTGCGTTGCAAGGGAGTGCTGCTGCGCTTTGTGCAACAGCACCAGGGGCTGTGGCCCGCCGGGAGCAGCCGCAGCCAGTACCTGTTTGACCTCAGCAACAAGCTGATCACCACCCTGGTGGTGCTGATCGGGGTGATCGAAAGCCTGCGGTTGCTTGGGGTCTCAGCCGGGGTGCTGTTTGCCGCCAGCGGCTTCAGTGCCGCCGCGCTGGGCTTTGGCGCCCGCACCCTGATCGAGAACCTGCTCAGCGGCGTGATGCTCTATCTCAACCGCCCCTTTGTGGTGGGCGATCAAGTGTTGGTGCCGGGGCTGAAGCTCAGCGGCAGCGTCGCGCGCATCGGGCCTTATTACACCGAACTGCTCACCACGGACCGCCAACCCCTGTACGTCCCCAACGCAGTGTTTGCCCAGGAAGCGGTGATCAACGCCCGCCGCCGCGAACACCGTGAACTGCTGCTGGAGGTGCTGCTGCGGCCCAGTGACCACAGCCGGGCCGCAGCCATCACCGCTGAGCTCCGCGAGCTGCTGGGCCAGACCGCCGGCGTGGCGACCGACCAACCGCAGCGGGTGCACGTGCGCAGCGTCGACGGCCATGGCGTTCACCTGGTGCTGCAGTGCTTCTGCAGCAGCGATCTCGATCAAGCCCTGGAACTGCAGCAGCAGCTGTTGCTGCAGCTGACCACCACGATCGAACGCCATGGGGCCCAGCTGGCCCAGACGCTGCTGGGCTTCAGATCAGCTGAGGATGCAGCGGGTCGCCCTTGAACGGGCCCACCACCTGAGTGGTGATCCAGCCGCCATAGAAGCCCCCGGGCTGGGGGATCACCCGCTCCCCGGCGAGCCAGACCGCATCCATCAGTCCCGGGTAGAGCGCGTACCAGCCGGCGATGGGGGCAAACGCCGGCGTCGGCTCGGGGTACTGCCACACGGCGCGCTGCAGCCGGCGGCTGGGTTGCTCGCCGAGTGCGGGCACCACCACATCGAAGTAGTGCGCCACCCCCTTCCACTCGCAAAAACTGCGGCCGACCGCCGGCTCCAGCAGCTCAAGCCGCATGGATTCAGGCGGCAGGTAGATCGTCGGCGGATGAAACGTCTCGCACACCTTCCAAATGGCCAATGGCCCCTCGAGCCCGCCAGCCTCGGCGGTGTCGCACAGCACCTGGCCGCCGATCTCAACCCGCACAGGATCGTGGCTGACCCGCAGCTCAGGCGGGCGCGGATAGTCGGCGACCCGCTCGGGCTCACGCGTCAGGCTTTGCTGCACGGCGATCGCTGGGTCAGGCCTGAATGAAATGGCGCAGCTTGCGCGCTTCGTCTCCGGCGCGGCGCTGCAATTCCTGATCGCTGAGCGCCTGTTCGGCACGCACCTGGGCAGCGATCACGTCGGCCTCGTCGACGGCGTAGCCGGCACCCATGGCCAGAGCCAAAAAGTCGGCCAGATCCAAAGGCTGCTCGAGACGCTGCTGCAGCTCAGGGCGGTGGCGGGCCGCCGCCACAAAGGCATCGAGTTGCTCCAGGCTCACAAGGGCAGCTTCAACTGTGACTGGTCTAACCGGCCCTTGGCTGGGTTGCCGCTGGCTGCAACGGGCTGCACCGACCACCCACCTGGGTCCCAGGGCTCGAGCAAGGGCTCAAGGGCCCGCAGCCCGGGGCCATCGGCCGGTGCCAGCCAGGGTTCCTCCAACCCCTGCGGAATGATCACCGGCATGCGGTCATGCAGCGGCGCCACCAGGGCGTTGGGGCGGGTGGTGAGCACGCAGCAGCTCTCGAGTTCGGTGCCATCGGCACCGATCCAGCGCTCCCACAGCCCAGCCAGCCAGAACGGTTCGCCCGAGGTCTGGGCGATGCGCCGGCCTTTCTCAAAAAATGCCGTCGCCGGGATCAAGCAGCGCCGGTGCCGCCAGGCGCCGCGAAACGTCGCTTTGTCAGCAACGGTTTCGCTGCGGGCATTGAAGGGCCTGGGCCTGCGCTGACCATCAGGGCCCGGTGCCAGGGGGTCCTTGACCCAATCGGGCACCAGCCCCCACAGCACCAGGGCGACCTCAAGGCGGCCATGCTCCTGGCGCTGAATGAGCAGCGGCTCACCCGGCCCGATCCGAGACCGCGGCGCGTAGTGCAGCGCCAACCCTGCGGGCTGCGCCCCCTGCAAGGGCAGCAGCGCCAGGGAGCAATCGAGAGCGAAGCGACCACACATGCGTTCGGGAACCCACCCCGCAGGCGGATCGGCTCCGCCCTGGACGGCCCTAGCTTGGTCGCCACGCGTCGCGACCGCTCGTTGCCATGGCCATTCGTCAGGACGAAAACCAGCCCAATCGGCGCATCGGCATCGTCAACCTGGTGTTGATCGGTTTCGGCGTGCTGCTGCTGTTCAGCAACTTCCTGCCCAATCCGGCGACCCAGGTGCCGCGCGTGCCCTACTCGCTGTTCATTGATCAGGTCAACGACAACAACGTCAAGCGGGCTTACATCACCAGCGATCAGATTCGCTACGAGCTCAAGGCCCCGCCCGCCGAGGACGCCCCCACGGTGCTCTCGACCACGCCGATCTTCGACATGGATCTGCCTCAGAGGCTCGAAGATCACGGCGTCGAGTTCGCCGCTGCACCACCCAAAAAGCCGAGCTTCATCACCACAGCCCTGAGCTGGGTGGTGCCGCCATTGATCTTCATTTTGGTGCTGCAGTTCTTTG
>CAYFMB010000175.1:0-4366 GCA_964344095.1 uncultured Klebsiella sp. | reverse complement strand
GCCCTGAGCTGGGTGGTGCCGCCATTGATCTTCATTTTGGTGCTGCAGTTCTTTGCCCGGCGCAGCGGCATGGGCGGTGCCCAGGGAGCTCTGAGCTTCACCAAGAGCAAGGCCAAGGTGTATGTGCCCGATGAAGAATCGCGGGTCACCTTTGCCGATGTGGCCGGCGTCGACGAGGCCAAGGCCGAACTCACCGAGATTGTCGATTTCCTCAAATCGCCCGAGCGTTACACCGCCATTGGTGCCCGCATTCCTAAGGGGGTGCTGCTGGTCGGCCCTCCCGGCACCGGCAAGACCCTGCTGTCCAAAGCCGTTGCCGGTGAAGCCGGCGTGCCGTTTTTCATCATCAGCGGCTCGGAATTTGTCGAGCTGTTTGTGGGCGCTGGTGCGGCCCGCGTGCGTGATCTGTTTGAAGAAGCCAAGAAGAAAGCACCCTGCATCATTTTCATCGATGAACTCGATGCCATCGGCAAGAGCCGTGCTGGATCGATGGGCGTGGTCGGCGGCAACGACGAGCGCGAACAGACCCTGAACCAACTGCTCACCGAAATGGACGGCTTCACCGGCAAGGACAAGCCGGTGATTGTGCTGGCCGCCACCAACCAGCCCGAGACCCTCGACGCCGCCCTGCTACGCCCAGGCCGTTTTGACCGGCAGGTGCTGGTGGATCGTCCCGACCTGAGCGGCCGGCGCACCATTCTCGATATCTACGCCAAAAAAGTGAAACTGGCCGGCGAGGTCGACCTCGACCGCATCGCCCAGGCCACCGCCGGTTTCGCCGGTGCCGACCTGGCCAACCTGGTCAATGAAGCGGCACTGCTGGCTGCACGCGCCAAGCGCACCAGCGTTGAGCAGGGCGACCTCAACGAAGCGATCGAACGCGTCGTCGCCGGCCTCGAGAAGAAGAGCCGTGTGCTGCAACCCGACGAGAAAAAGGTGGTCGCCTACCACGAAGTCGGTCACGCGATCGTCGGTCATCTGATGCCGGGTGGCAGCAAGGTCGCCAAGATTTCGATCGTGCCCCGTGGCATGAGCGCCCTGGGCTACACCCTGCAGCTCCCCACCGAAGAGCGCTTCCTTAACTCCAAAGAAGATCTCGAAGGGCAGATCGCCACATTGCTGGGGGGCCGCAGTGCCGAGGAGGTGGTCTTCGGCGCCATCACCACCGGTGCTGCCAACGACCTGCAACGCGCCACAGACATCGCCGAGCAAATGGTCGGCACCTATGGCATGAGCGACATCCTGGGGCCGCTCGCCTACGACAAGCAGGGGGGCAACCGCTTCTTGGGTGGGGCCAACAACCCCCGCCGCGCCGTCAGCGACACCACAGCCCAAGCGATCGACAAGGAGGTGCGCAGCCTGGTCGACCGTGCCCATGACCGCGCTGTGGCGATCCTGCGCCACAACCGCGACCTGCTGGAGCGCATCTCCCAGGAGATCCTCGCCAAGGAGGTGATCGAGGGCGATGAGCTCAAAGGTCTGCTGTCCGAGAGCGTCATGCCCGAAGAGGCCCGGGCACTGGCTTGAATCTGCGCCAGAAGCGCAGCAGCTGGAAATGACCAGGAGCAAACCAGCCCACGCTGACCTTTGCTCCTGGCACACGGGCTCATGGACACCCCTCGGCTTGATGCATTGATCGAACTGCTGCGCGACGATCCCGACCTGTGCGACAAGGTGCTCAGAGCTCCCGACCAGGCCTCCAGAGCACAGGTGCTGCAGCAACTGGGGTTTGATGTCAGCGAAGCCGAGACCCCGGACAAAACACTGTTGGCCCAAAGCCTCGGCTTTGTCGACTGAAGCGTTGCCGCCGCAGCGAACACAAACCCTTGACGCCGGGGCCCCCGATCCCCGATAAGGGTTCTTTGAGACCGGCCGATGGCAAGCGCCGCCTCCTTCGCTGCTTCGACACGGGCCCTGCCCGACGCGCTGTTGCCCCTGAGCGGCCGTGACCTGCTCTCTTCGGCTGATCTGAATGCCGAGGAGACTGCAGCACTGCTGCATCTGGCAGCCGACCTCAAGGCGGGCCGCAGCGTCATCGACCTGGGCGGCCAAGTGCTGGGGCTGATCTTCTCCAAGGCCTCAACCCGCACGCGGGTCAGTTTCACGGTGGCGATGGCGCGGCTGGGGGGCCAGACGATCGACCTCAACCCCCAGGTGAGCCAGGTGGGTCGCGGTGAGCCGGTGGCCGACACCGCCCGGGTGCTGAGTCGCTATGTCGATGCCCTGGCGATCCGTACCTTTGGTCAGGACGAGCTCGAGGAGTACGCCCACTGGAGCTCGATCCCGGTGGTCAACGCCCTCACCGACCTCGAGCATCCTTGCCAGGCCCTGGCCGATTACCTGACCCTGGCCGAGGCGTTTGCCACCGCTCCCGATGGCACGCTGGACCTCGGGCAACTGAGAGGCCTGACGCTCACCTACCTCGGCGACGGCAACAATGTGGCCCACTCGCTGATGCTGTGTGGCGCCCTGCTGGGGGTCAACGTGCGCGTCGGCTGCCCGGGCGGCTATGCCCCCGACCCTGGCGTGCTGCAACACTCCCAGCAGCTGGCTGCTCCACGGGGCGCCAACATCACCGTGCTGCACGACCCTGTGGACGCCGTGCGCGGCGCCCATGCGCTGTACACCGATGTCTGGGCGTCCATGGGCCAGGAAGAAGAAAAGGCCGAGCGCGAGCGCGCCTTTGCCGGCTGGTGTCTCAATGAGGAGCTGATCGCTGAAGCCGACAGCCGCGCCATCGTGCTGCACTGCCTGCCCGCCTACCGGGGCCTGGAAATCAGCGCCGGCGCCATGGAGGGCAGCGCCAACCGCATCTTTGACCAGGCCGAAAACCGCCTGCACGCCCAGCAAGCGCTGTTGGCGTCACTGCTGGCGCGCTGATCAAGCCACCGCCGGTTTGCGCTGCTGGCTCGCATAGACCACAGCTCCTGCGGCCACCAGGGCCAGGCCACCAGAGAGGGCCAGAAACAGCAGGGTCTGCAGCGTCAGCAGCAGAAAGCCCAGGGCCGAAAAGGCCGTGAGCCGCACCTTCGCCTTGATCAACAAGGTGAGCAGCAGCAACACCGTGGCCCGCAGGGCCACAATGCGGGCCACGCTGAACGGGCAGAAGGGGTTCAGCAACATCACGGCAGCGCAGGTTGTTCCATGCTGCCGGCCGCGTCTCACGACTGCGCGTCGCCAGGCAACAGCAACAGCAGAAGCTGAAGCCCCTGCACGGTGCCATCCTGCTGCCCCGCCCCTGCCGACACCGCCGCCAACTGCGCATCATTGAGCGGTTCGGCTTCTGCCCGGCTCGCCAGGCGCTCGAAGCGCTCCAACAGCGACGGCGCCACTGGAATGCCGCGGCTGGCGGCCAGGGCCACCAACTCGTCGCGGCTGCTGAGGCGCTCGAACCGGGCTCGAAACGCCCCATCAGCTTCGCTGAGGGCGCAGATCAGGTCGGCGAGTGAATTGAGCTCGCTGGGCAGGAGCGCGCCCAGCTCAGCCACGGGCTGGGCAGCCAAAGAACAACGAATCTGCTGCAGCACCTCTGGCGGGCAGGCAGCGGGGGCAGAAGTCGCCATACATCCAGGCGGCGAGGGTCCGCTCGCAACGTAACCAGCGAATCCAACAACCCCCAACACTCGACAACACCGCCATCAAGCGGTACATCTGTATCAACCCATCACGAGCGTCCATGTCCGGCGGCCCCACCGAGCCCCTCACCACAGCCCAGCAGGAGCTCTACGACTGGCTGGCCGACTACATCGGGGTGCATCGGCACAGCCCCTCGATTCGCCAAATGATGGAGGCCATGGGCCTGCGCTCACCGGCGCCGATCCAGAGCCGTCTCAAACACCTGCAACAGAAGGGCTGGATCACCTGGCAGGAGGGCCAAGCCCGCACCCTGCAACTGCTGGGTGACATGGCCGCGGGCATCCCGGTGCTGGGGGCTGTGGCCGCTGGCGGCCTGGTTGAGACCTTTGACGATGTGAGCGAGCGCCTGGACCTCGAGCCAGTCCTGCAGACCCGCGGCCTGTTTGCCCTCACTGTTAATGGCGACTCGATGGTCGACGCCCACATCGCCGATGGCGACGTGGTGCTGATGGAGCCGGTCAACGACCCGGCCCGCCTGCGCAACGGCACGATCGTCAGCGCCCTGGTGCCCGGCAGCGGCACCACGCTCAAGCACTTTCACCGCCAGGGCGGCACCGTCACCCTCGAGGCGGCCAACCCCGCCTACGCACCAATCGTGATGCCCGCCGAACAGGTGACCGTGCAGGGCAAGCTCGTCGCGGTCTGGCGCCAGCTCTAACGCCCCGCCGCGTTGTAAGCTCTTTGCACGCCAGGCAAGGCCCAATCGGGCCAAGGTTGAACGACCAGCGTT
>CAYFMB010000174.1:0-4372 GCA_964344095.1 uncultured Klebsiella sp. | reverse complement strand
TGTCGCTGGCCGTGCGCGATCGCTTGCTGCAGAACTGGGTGGACACAGCCGAGGTCTACACAACTCGAGGTGTCAGAACGGCTGCGTATTTGTCCGCCGAGTATCTGCTAGGCCCCCATCTGGAGAACAACCTTGTCAATCTCGGTCTTCGCGATGAGGCCCGCGATGCCTGCCATGAGCTTGACTTGGAGCTGGAGGCACTGCTGGCTTGTGAGCCGGAGCCCGGTTTGGGCAATGGTGGATTGGGGCGTCTGGCGGCCTGTTTTCAGGAATCACTCGCCAGCCTGGAGCTGCCGGCGATCGGTTATGGAATTCGCTATGAATTTGGAATTTTTCGCCAGAGCATCGGCCCTGATGGACAGCACGAAAGCACCGATTCCTGGTTGACCCAGGGCAATCCCTGGGAGGTGATTCGGCCTGAGTGGAGTTATCCCGTCCGCATCGGTGATCAAACCGTGATGGGTGTGGCTTACGACACGCCGATCACCGGCTACGGGGTGCGGACGGCCAACACGCTGCGCCTGTGGTCGGCCATGGCGCCGGAGGCGTTCGATTTCGCCTCCTTTAACGCTGGTGATTACACCCGAGCTGTCTTGGGCAAGATGCAATGCGAGACGCTCAGCAAGGTCCTTTATCCCAACGATGAATTTGATCAGGGTAAACGCCTGCGTTTAAGCCAGCAAATCTTCTTCGTGTCCTGTTCCTTGCAGGACATGCTGCGCATTCTCAAGAAGCAGGGCTTACCGGTTACAGATTTTCATCGCAAGTTTGCAGTTCAACTCAATGACACCCATCCAGCCATTGCGGTGGCTGAGTTGATGCGTCTGTTGCTTGATGTTGAGCGCTTAGACTGGGAAACGGCCTGGGGAATCACCCTGGGCAGTTTGAGTTACACCAATCACACCCTGCTTCCAGAGGCGCTTGAGACCTGGGGCGTGCCTCTCTTCGAGGAGCTCTTGCCACGGCATCTACAAATTATTTATGACATCAACACGCGTTTTCTGAGATCGATTCGCATTCAGAACCCTGGTCGGCCTGAGCTGCTGCAACGTCTCTCACTGATTGATGAAGGGGCTCCCAGGCGGGTGCGCATGGCCCATCTGGCCGTTGTTGGCTGCCATCACACCAATGGTGTGGCCGAGCTGCACAGCCAGTTGTTGCGTGATCATCTGCTCAAGGACTTTGCTCAGCTTTGGCCTGAGCGCTTCACCAATGTGACCAACGGAGTGACCCCTCGCCGTTGGCTTGCTGTAGCGAATCCACCGCTGGCGGCCTTGCTCGATGAGACCCTGGGCAGTGGCTGGAGGCGACAGCTCGATGCCCTGGCAGGACTTGAGCCCCTGCTCGATGATTCTGCGTTTCTCGAGCGTTGGCAGCAGGCGCGGGATCAGGCCAAGCTGCGTCTGGCCAATCACATTCATCAGCAGTGTGGCGTGTTGGTTGACCATGCCTCACTGTTTGATGTTCAGGTCAAGCGCATTCATGAATACAAGCGTCAGCATCTGGCTGTTCTTGAGGTGGTGCAGCGGTATTTGCGTCTGCGTCATGGTGAGGATTTGCCGCCACGAACGGTGATTTTTGGTGGTAAGGCTGCGCCGGGTTATGCGATGGCGAAGTTGATCATTCGTCTCATTGTTGGGGTGGCCGAGGTCGTCAACATGGATCCGGCCATGCGTGGGCGTCTTCGCGTTGTGTTCTTGCCGAATTTCAATGTCAGCCTCGCTCAATTGGTCTATCCAGCCGTTGACCTCTCGGAGCAGATTTCCACGGCTGGCAAGGAGGCATCAGGAACCGGCAACATGAAGATGGCGCTCAATGGTGCATTGACCATTGGCACTCTCGATGGCGCCAATATTGAGATCCGCGAGCGTGTTGGTGAAGACCACTTTTTCCTGTTTGGTCATGATGCAAGCCAAATTACTGCCTTGCAGGCTGGTGGATATCACCCCATGCCTTGGCTTGACCAGAATCCCTCGATGCGGGCGGCCATTGATCTGATTGGTTCCGGTCATTTCAGTGAAGGTGATCGGCAGTTGTTCCACCCACTACTGCATGGCCTTTGTCACAACGATCCGTTCCTGGTCATGGCCGATGCCCCGGATTACACACGGGCTCAAGATGCTGTTGATCAGGCCTGGTTGCAGCGTGAAGCCTGGATGCGCTCTTCGGTGATCAACACCATGCGATCCGGCTTCTTCAGCAGTGATCGCGCGATTGCTGACTATGCCGAACGGATCTGGAAATTATCTGCACAGCCCATCGACTCCCCACGTTCATGATGACAACTTTGAACATCTCTACAGCTCGCTCCTTTGCCGCTGTTGCTTTGGCTGCCGTGTCCTGGGATGGTCAATTGACCATGGCCGGTACCAGGGCCCTGCGTCACTCCCTTGATTATCGCGAACCGTTCCGATCGCTTGATGACCATGCCATGGTCAGCTTGTTGGACCAACTGCTTGGTGATTTGCGACGCTTGGGCTCCCAGCATTTGATGGTCGAGGCTGCTGCACAGCTCAACCGCGAACAACGCCAGACGGCCTATGCCGTTGCCGTCGAAATCATGCGTTCCGATGGTCCACTGCAGTCAGATGAAGTCAACATTCTTGGCAATCTGGCCGCCGTGCTGTCGCTTGATTCTGTTGTTGTCGACCAGATTCACCAGGTCATGGACATTCTGCATGCTCCAGTCGCTGCTTCCCATGAACACTGATTCAAAGCTTGGCTTGGCTGAGTTAGAGCCGGCTCAGATTCTTCGTCTGTGCGATTTGCAGGCGCCCTACAAAGGCACCTGGATGCTGGAGGACGATGGTCAGGGGCTGGTGCGGGCGTTGCATGCCACGTTCCGGCATGATCCATGTCACGGCTTCGGTTGTGTGATTGAACATCGCTATTTCCCGGCCCATGGTTCTGCGCGTGCCTTTGTCAGACACTTGTGTGTTCATGGCTGGAGCATCGTCCAGGCAGGGGGCAACGCCCATGAATGGGTTCCGAGGTCGCACACCTGATGGCTGGCAAGGCGGCTCTCGTTTGTAGTTGTCGTCACGTCTTTGCGGCCACAGGTGTCATTGATTGCCCCATCGTTCTCCCTTGCCGATGGGTGCTCCAGCGTCCTTGACGAGCCCTTTGCTCCTGCGTGGACAGGCCCTTCTGCGTCATCCCCTGTTGAATCGCGGCACGGCCTTCAGCCTCGAAGAGCGTCAGGCGCTTGGCCTCGAAGGTTTGCTGCCAGCGCAGGTGGAGACCCTCGAGCTGCAGGTCCAGCGCGCCTGGGAGGGTTTCTCTGGCCTGGCTAGCGATCTTGAGCGCTACGCCTTCGTTGATGGACTGCGGCGCAGCAATCAGGTGTTGTTTCACCGCTTTCTGGTCGATCACCTTGAGGCGGTGCTGCCGATCGTGTACACCCCGACGGTTGGCGCGGTGATTCAGGGCTTCAGCCGCAGTTACCGCACCCCGATCGAGGGTGTGTTTCTGAGTGCGGCCCAACGGGGGCGGCTGCGTCAGGTGCTCAGGGACAGCCTGGAGGGGCCTGTTGATCTGGTGCTGGTCACCGACTCCGAGGGCATTCTTGGCCTTGGCGATCAGGGTGTCGGCGGCATTCACATCTGCCAGGGCAAGTTGGCGGTCTACACCCTGTGCGCTGGATTGGACCCGAGCCGCACCCTGGCCGTGGCCCTGGACGTGGGGACCAACCGCGATGCCTTGTTGGCTGATCCGTTGTATCCCGGACTGCGGCAACGACGTCTGGACGCTGACGACTACCTCGCATTCGTCGATGAGTTTGTCGATGCCGTCATGGCCGAGTGCCCTGGCGCCTGTTTGCACTGGGAGGATTTCGGCACCCACAACGCCCAGCTGCTGCTGCAGCGCTACCGCTCGCGTCTGCCCAGCTTCAACGACGACATCGAAGGGACCAGTGGTGTCGCCACCGCCGCGGTGCTGGCGGCCTGCCGCGGTCTGAGCCGCAACCTGGTCGATCAGCGCATCGTCATCTTCGGGGCGGGCACCGCCGGCTCCGGCATTGCCGCAGGTCTGTTGCGGCTGCTTGAGGCCGAGGGGCTCAGCCCTCAGCAGGCGCGCCGCTGTGTGTGGGCGCTCGACCGTCCAGGGCTGTTGTTGCAGAGCACCACAGGGCTCACCCCTGCCCAGGCGGCCCTGGCCCGTCCCGATCACGAGGTGGAGGCCTGGCCCCGCGACAACCAGGGCCGCATCACGCTGGAGACGGTGGTGGAGCAGGTACGCCCCACGGTGCTGATCGGCACCTCCACCGTGGCGGGAGCCTTCAGTCGCCAGGTCGCCGAGACCATGGCGCGCCACTGCGAGCGGCCACTGATTCTTCCGCTCTCCAACCCCACCCCGTTGGCCGAAGCCACGC
>CAYFMB010000173.1:0-4373 GCA_964344095.1 uncultured Klebsiella sp. | reverse complement strand
CCCCTGGGCCTCGACGACCTGATGAGACTGCTGTCGATTCCGCTGCCCAAGCTCAAAGACAAGCCCCACAAGGGACGCACGGCTCCGGCCCTGGCGCGGGCACAGAAAAGCAAGCTCGCCGATGGCTCACTGAAACAGGAGGAATTCGAGAGCATCTTCTCGGTGATCCGCCGCCGCGATGTGCTGCTGCAGCACCCCTACGACCTGTTTTCAACGTCGGTGGAGGAGTTCCTCAACCAGGCCGCCGATGACCCATCGGTGCTCGCCATCAAGATGACCCTTTACCGCACCTCCAAGGACTCGCCGGTGGTCGCCGCCCTGATCCGGGCTGCCGAAAACGGCAAGCAGGTGATGGCCCTGGTCGAACTGAAGGCCCGCTTCGATGAAGACAACAACATCCAGTGGGCGAAACAGCTCGAGAGCTCCGGCGTGCATGTCGTCTATGGCGTGCAGGGCCTCAAGACCCACACCAAGATCGCTCTGGTCGTCAGGCGCGAAAAGGACCGCCTCAACAGCTACGTGCATATCGGCACCGGCAACTACAACTCCAAGACCGCCAGCCTCTACACCGACCTTGGACTGCTGACCGCGAATCCTGCCTTTGGGGAGGACCTCGTGGAACTGTTTAACTACCTGACCGGCTTCTCCAAGCAGCAATCCTTCCGCAAGCTGCTGGTGGCGCCCGTGACCCTGCGCCATGGCATGGAACAGCTGATCCGACGCGAGATCGACCATGCCAAAAACGGGCGTGGCGGTCATATCAAGGCCAAGATGAACGCCCTCGTCGATCCAGCCATCATCGCGCTGTTGTACGAGGCATCCCAGGCCGGCGTGCGCATTGAGCTGATCATCCGCGGCATGTGTTGCCTCAAACCAGGCCTGGCTGGTATCAGCGATCACATCAGCGTCGTGAGTGTCATCGGGCGCTTTTTGGAACACTCACGGCTGTTCTGGTTCGCCAATGGGGGCGACAGCGAGCTTTATTTCGGCAGCGCCGACTGGATGGGCCGCAATCTCGATCGACGCGTCGAAGCCGTAGCACCGATCGAAGAGCCTGTGGCAAAGGAACACCTCGAACAGCTGCTCGATCTTTACCTGTCAGACGGCGGGGCCTGGCACATGGACAGCGATGGTCAGTTCCATCAGCTCCAGCATGAAGGGGATCCGGTACTTGCACAGCGCGAGCTAATGCAACGCTGGCGCGGCGGATTGCTCAGCGCCGCCTGAGCAAGGCTCACAATTTCAACCAATTCGGTACAGGAAAATTTCCGCTTTGCACCGTTGCCTTCGCGCACGCAGTGCTACATTCCGGCCAAATCCATACGGAGGCTGGGGTGATGGGGACACCTCTGCGATCCGCCCTCGACGTTGCCATCAGCAACGTCTCAGGGCAGAAAACAGCCAGCAAGACCACAGGGCCACGCCCTGGCAGCAAACACTCGGCCGATTCGATTGGCTGGTATTTGAGCACCATCGGCCGTGTGCCATTGCTCACAGCTGCGGAAGAGATCGAACTGGCTCACCATGTGCAGTCGGGCAAGCGTTTGCAAGAGATCGCTGCAGGCGAACGCACGCCACAACAACGGCGTCAGATCCGCATGGGACAACGAGCCCGCGACCGCATGATGGCCGCCAACCTGCGCCTGGTCGTCAGCGTTGCCAAGAAGTATCAGAACCAGGGGCTGGAGCTGCTCGATCTGGTTCAGGAGGGGGCCATCGGCCTCGAGCGCGCGGTCGACAAATTCGACCCCGCCATGGGCTACAAGTTTTCGACCTATGCCTATTGGTGGATCCGCCAGGGCATGACACGGGCCATCGATAACAGTGCCCGCACGATTCGCCTGCCAATCCACATCAGCGAGAAGCTCTCGAAAATGCGGCGCGTCAGCCGCGAGCTCTCGCACCGACTTGGCCGCCAGCCCAACAGGCTTGAGCTATCCCATGCCCTCGACATGTCTCCCGAGGAGCTGGAGGAACTGATGGCGCAGAGCGCACCCTGCGCCTCCCTCGATGCTCATGCCCGCGGCGACGAGGACCGCAGCACCCTGGGTGAACTGATCGCCGATCCCAACAGTGGTGAGCACTTCGACTCAATGGATCGCCATCTCCAGAAGGAACACCTCGGCGGTTGGCTCTCCCAACTCAACGATCGTGAACAGCAGATTCTGAAACTGCGCTTCGGACTCGAAGGCAGTGAACCCTTGACTCTTGCCGAGATCGGTCGGCTGATCAACGTCTCACGCGAACGGGTGCGGCAACTTGAATCGAAAGCGATCATGAAACTGCGGTTGCTCAGCAACATGCGCCAGGCCGCCTAGACGAAGCACGGTGTCCCTGCTGACAGGCGTGCCCTGGTGGCAGCAGCAACTGATTGGCATGAGCGCCGTTGGCCTCTGGCTCAGCGGCCTTGGCTTGGCTGCGATCCAGCTGAGGCGTCATACAAACGCAAACGTCGTTGCCACAGCATCAGCACGGGAGTGGAGTCGCAAACTGGTGCACATCGGTACCGGAGCCGTGGTGCCCATCGCCTGGCTGTTCGGCATTGATCGCCTGATCGCGATTCCAGCAGCAGCAGCCATCACGATCTTGGCGGCGATCAACCACCGCACCCGCCTGCTGCCCGCCATCGAAGATGTGGGCCGCCACAGCTACGGCACGATCGCCTATGGCGCCTCGATCACGCTGTTGCTGTGCGCTTTCTGGCCCCAACAAAGCGATGCGGTGTGCGCTGGCGTGCTGGTGATGGCCATTGGCGATGGACTCGCCGGCGTGATCGGCAGCTGGGTCCCCTCACCCAGCTGGATGCTGTTCGGCCACCGCAAATCGATCGTGGGCACCGCGGTCATGGCTGGTGCAGCCCTTCTCATGCTGGTGATGTTGGCCCAATTCAGTCCCCTGCTCGGCGCAGGTGCGCCCCCGCCGCTGGGCAAGCTTGTGGCCATCGCTGTGATCGCCACAAGCCTCGAACAACTGGCCTGGCTGGGCATCGACAACCTCACGGTGCCGATCATCAGCGGATGGCTCTGGGCCAGCTGGCGTTAAGCCAGCAACAACTGCTCGCAGCGCTGCTCCCAGTCGTGCTGGGTGCCCAGGCCTGCCACCACCAGCCGATCGGCGGGTTCCTCGCGCAGGCGCAGTTGCCACTGGCGAATCAAATCGGCGCGCTCTATCCAGGTATCAAGCACAGCGTTGTGGATCGCCACAAGATCCCAGTGCCGCTGCTGAGCCGTGAGCTGGGCCCAGGTCAGCAGGCCATCGAGCTGAAACGGGCGGAAGCCGGCGAAGGCCGGCCCACCCACCTGCTCGAGATAAAACAACTGCAAGGGATCGCTGACTCCGCAGAACTGAAGGAGATAACTCATCAGCCCCTTCATCAAACACAATCCAAACCTAATCAGCTCTTCAAGCCTGTCTGCTCAGGGCGAACAGTTCGTTGCAGTCATTCAGTTAGCACTCGCAAGTGTTGAGTGCCAAATTAAACAGAATTCGCCATCGAATCAAGCAACCGCAAGGGTTTTAGCGGCCTGAGCCTGCTGCACAGCTGCCGCCAGCTCAGCCAAGAGCTCGGTGGTGGTGGCCAGGTCGATGCAGGCATCGGTGATGCTCTGGCCATAGGTCAACTGGCTCAGATCCGCCGGGATCGACTGGTTGCCAGCCACCAGATGGCTCTCCAGCATCACCCCCATCACAGCATGGCTACCGCCGCGGACCTGCTCGGCCAGCTCGCGCAGCACCTCGCCCTGGCGGCGGTAGTCCTTGTTGGAGTTGCCATGGCTGCAATCCACCATCAGTCGGCTGGGCAGGCCGGCCTTGGCCAGGGCATCCGATGCGGTGGCAATGGCCTCGGGGTGGTAGTTGGTGCCGGTCTTGCCCCCCCGCAGCACCAGGTGGCCATCGGGATTGCCGGTGGTGCTGACGATCGCCGCTGACCCCTCGCGATTGATCCCCAGGAAATGGTGCGGCCTCGCTGCCGCCTCCATGGCGTTGACCGCCGTGGTGACACTGCCATCGGTGCCGTTCTTGAAGCCGATCGGCATCGACAGGCCCGAGGCCATCTCGCGGTGGGTCTGGCTTTCGGTGGTGCGAGCGCCGATGGCCGTCCAACTGATCAGATCGGCGATGTACTGCGGCACCACCGGATCGAGCAACTCCGTGGCCGCCGGCAGGCCCATCTCTGCCAGATGCAACAGCAGACCCCGGGCCACCCGCAGGCCGGTGTTGATGTCGTAGCTGCCGTCAAGGTGGGGGTCATTGATCAGCCCTTTCCAACCCACGGTGGTGCGGGGCTTCTCGAAATACACCCGCATCACCACCTCCAGCTGACCCAGGTGCTGCTGACGCAGCTGGGCGATGGCGGTGGCGTACTCCTTGGC
>CAYFMB010000172.1:0-4392 GCA_964344095.1 uncultured Klebsiella sp. | reverse complement strand
GTTCAAATCTGGGTCCTGGCATTTTGAGACAGAGATGTGATCAAGCTGGGTTTGATTTGACTCAGTGCCTCATTGCGTCTAAGCCTGGCCGCAAAAGCTGATCGCATCAAGATTCAGATGCGCCGGCTCACGTGGCTTCGGAGCGCGCAAGCCTGAGCAACCCGCAACCGCGGAACTCAACGGGTCAATGTGCAGGACAGCGCGACCTGCTCCCGACTCACCCAATGGGGGCACTGCCTGGTGATGCTCGAGCCCCGCATGACCACCGCTTCCCAGACCCGACAGAACCCGCCTGACTGCTGCGACCCCGAATAGCTAGCGCAGTTCATGCACTTGCTGGACCAGGAACCGAACACCACGCGTCCTTAAGCATTTCTTCCAGTTTGAGGTGGCGGCACGGCCTTGGCGCGATCCGCGCAAACACTCTTCACGGGAAGCGTCGAGGCCCTGCTATGGCAGCGACCGGGGCCGACAAAACAAAAAAGCCCCGGCTCGGCCGGGGCTCTGCAACGCCAAAGGGCTGCGCTGACGCGTTACTTGGACGCGGCCGACACGCAAGCAGGTGTGTTCACATACCAGCTCAGCAGCGACGTTTTGCGCTGGGGGTTGCTGGCGTCGACGTTGCAGACGTCCATGGGACCTTGCAGGCGCTGGCTAACCGGCAGCCGGCTCATGATGCCGAAGCCCGAGAGCTGCCCATCGATCGAATCGAGAATGATGGCGCTGCGCACAGACTGCAGGCTGTACTTGGCGTTGGCGTAGGGGCTGTAGTTGGTCTGCCCGATGCTGTTGAGCAGGAACTGAATGCCCTTGTCGCTGTAGAGATAGTTGGCCACTCCCACCACATCGACGGGATAGGTCTTGGAAAGGCCCGCCTGAAGCTCGTCCTGGGTGTAGCCGGATCCTGCAGCCAAACCGGATGGCACAGGGGTGTTATTGGTGCCCTGCAGGGGATCGAGCACATCGGAGCGCGGACCGATGCAATTGGGGCACACCGTGCGCGAGGTGAGCGGCACGGCCTGGGCAGCACCAGCCAAAAGGACACCGGCGGTGGCAACGCCTGCAAGAAGCTTGAGCATGGGAAAAACAAACATGGCTCCTCGTTTCTTCTAGGCAGCACCCTGATGCCTGCCAACCCGATTGTTGTGTTTTGACGGCAACCCCCGTCACGGTGCTCCAGGCGTTGAGACGCCGATCTGGCACGCTTTGGGTTCAGCGCGATTCACCTGATCGGGTGATTGATCCGACCATGTCTCCCCTGCCCGAACCCAGCTCAGATCGCGTGTTTGACAATGCCGATAGCTTTGCCCAGGCCTTTGATGAAGCCTGGGACCGCCACCGGCGCCAACATGGGGAGGTCGCGCTGCCCCAGCGCACCCAGGAGGTGCTGGCCGCTGTCGCGGAGCACCCGTTTGCCCTGAACCAACCAGAGCTGGCGCGCCAGGTTGCCGACTTTCGCATTCGCCTGCTTGGACTCTGAGCGATCCCCAGGTGTGCTGCGTTGGATAAGGTCTCTGCCAGAAGCATTCCGCTGACGTGGCCACCCCCCTGCTGCGACTGGTGCAACTGCTGAGTGGCGGCTTCAGCAACCAGCAACAGGCATTCGACAATCCGCCGCTCTATGCCCACATCCTGGTCAAATTCAGACCCCTGCCGCAGCTAGCGCCGGGATCGCTGCTGCTGGACCAGTCGTATGCAATCAACCCCGCCGCTCCCTACCGCCTGCGGGTGCTGCAGGCCGAGGCCAGCGAGCAGGGTCTGTTGATCCACAACCATGCCATCCACGACGAGCAGCGCTTCTGGGGGGCGATCGATGACGCAGAGCGTCGTGCGCAGATCGTTCCCGCCGATCTGCGACTGCTCGAGGGATGCAGCTATGTGGTTCGCAGCGATGGCGACGGCTTCATTGGTGAGGTTGAGCCTGGTTGCCGCTGCCTGGTGGAGCGCAAGGGAAGCACGGCCTACCTGGTGAGCACCTTTGCCATCCAAGGGGATTCGATGCGCACGCTCGATCGCGGTCATGACCCCGAGACCCACGAACACCTCTGGGGCTCCCTGGCCGGAGAGTTTGAATTTGAACGAACCGACGACTACAGCAGCGAAATTCCCACTGCCTGGCTGAGCGCCCTGGCTCAGTGACGAGCCGCGATCAGGCGATCAGGCGATCAGGCGATCAGGCGATCCTCGTACTGATCCAAGTGGTCGAGCTGATCGTCGTCGCGCTCGTCAGCCAGGTCACCGAACGCGCCGACGTCTTGGAGCTCAGCGGTCTCATCAAGAAACGTCGGCTCTGGATCGTCGATCCGAAACAGCAGCTCCGGTTCTGGCAAAGGCCGGTCTCTTGAACCTGAGCTGGAGTCCACGTTCTGATCGGATCGATACGACGTGGAGTCGGCAGGACCGTCCTTGGCATCTTCAGCTTCGAGCATGGTCTCAAGGCGCCGCAAGCGCGTTTCGGTGTCATCAAGCCGCAGCACGGTGTCGTCTGAGAGATGCAGACTGCTGACAGCGCCATCCTCCAGCCCCTGGATCGAGCGCTCAGCGGCGACCAATCGCTCATCAAGCTCAAGCAGGCGATAGGTGAGCGATTCCGTCAGCTCCGAGAGCGATTGCAACTGCAGCGCCAGGCGCTTGAGGCCATCAGGGCTGGTGCGCTCAGGGGCCATAGCAGAGCAACCACGGTTGGCCGGATGGTATCGGCGTAACCGTCAAGCGCCAGGGGGGCAGCAAATGTAACGATTCTGAAAATGGCGATCGGGCGCCATTTTCGACCCATAGGATCCGTGGTGCTGGCTGTCTTTAACGGCCCCGACTGCCGCCTTACCTGCCGCCCCATCTCCCATGGCCCTCGCCAACGCCGCCTACCTGGGCATTGATCGCTACGCCCACGACCGCGACACCGAAAACTGGACCAACGCTTCTGAAGCCGATAAGGAGCTCATCCTGCGCAGCGTCTACCGCCAGGTGCTGGGCAATCAATACGTGATGAAGAGCGAGCGCCTCGAGGGACCTGAATCGCTGTTCAAACGCGGCTACCTCAGCGTGCGTGAACTGGTGCGCCAGGTGGCCAAGAGCGGTTTGTACCGCAAGAAGTTCTTCGAGAGCTGCAACCCTTATCGCTTCATCGAGCTGAATTTCAAGCATCTGTTGGGCCGCGCGCCTCAGAACAAGGCCGAGATGCTTCATCACTTCACGATCCTGCAGGAGCAGGGCTACGACGCTGAAATCGATTCATACCTCGACAGCGCTGAGTATCAGGAGCGCTTCGGCGAGGAAGTCGTCCCCTACCTGCACGGCTGGGACTACTCCAAAGGGCAGCAAGGCCTGCAGTTCTCCTACATGCTGCAACTCACCCGTGGTGCCGCCGGCGCCTCGGTGCGCGGTGATCTGCTCAAGACTCAGTCACGCCTGAACCCGTCGATCCACGCTGAACTGCCGCTGCCGGTGGTCAGCCCCAACGCCAAGGGCAACGTGTTCCGCAAGGTCACAACCGACGGAGTCACCCGCCAGGGCGTTGGCGCCGGCGAAGAGGGACGCACCTTCCGGGTGGAAATCACCGGATTCAACAACTACCGTCTGCACAAGCGCAGCAACCGGGTGCGCTTCATTCCCTTCAACAAACTGCTTGAGTATCAGCAGCAGATCCACCGCGAAGGCGGTCGCATCGCCAGCATCACCCCGGTCAACTGAAGCCAGGCGCGCTTCGCTCCCATTCCAGTCACCTTTCCCTCCCGAGTCACCATGAAGGTTTCTGCAGGCACCCGCGGCACCAACTTCACCAGTGGTCGCCAAGTCACATTCACCGTCACCGGTCTGGCCAACAACGCCTACTCGCGTACGGCTGACATGGTGATGAACGTGCCTTACACCCGCATGAACGAAACGATGCGCATGGTGCAGCGCATGGGCGGCAAGATCGTGAGTGTCGCCGTCAATGGAGGTGACCTCATCGGCTCCGCAGCCCCCCGCAAGACCAATAAGCGCTCTGCGAGCGCCGAAGCCAACTGACTCAACGGCTTTAGCCAACAGCGTCTCTTGCTCAACCAACCACCCCCGGGCCCTGCGCCCGGGGTTTTTTGTTGGGCAGCTGGCGCAGCCGAACCCAGTTTCGAAAGCAAGGCCTAGGACAGGCCGAGCCGCGACACGCTGTTCAAAGCGAACCATGGGGCCCCCAATGACATCGCAAAACCCTTGGCAGCACTGAATTGTGAGAGGAATGACCGTTTGTTAAGCCGCTCGCGCTGGGAGCCGGCACCATCCAAGAATGTCCAGGTCAAGTTGACGGGGGAGCCGGGAGCAGCGTTCAGCTGCCACAGGCCACACGCCAACTGGCACCCAACACTCTCCCCGACTCACCCGTCGAGAACAGGAGCCCTTCAATGTTCGACGCCT
>CAYFMB010000171.1:0-4435 GCA_964344095.1 uncultured Klebsiella sp. | reverse complement strand
ACCCGATCGGCCACCTGGCGGGCAAAGCGCACTTCGTGGGTGACCACCACCATGGTCATGCCGCCCTGGGCCAACTCCTGCATGACGCTGAGCACTTCCTGCACCATTTCAGGATCAAGGGCGCTGGTGGGCTCGTCAAACAGCATCAAGCGCGGTTCCATGCAGAGCGAGCGGGCAATGGCCACCCGTTGCTGCTGCCCGCCCGAGAGCTGGCCAGGGTATTTGTGGGCCTGCTCATGAATGCCCACGCGCTCCAGCAGGTCTAGGGCCTGGCGCTGCACCGTCGCCTTGGCGCGGCTGCGCACCAGCATCGGTGCCAGGGTCAGGTTCTCGAGCACCGTGAGGTGGGGGAACAGGTTGAACTGCTGAAACACCATCCCCACCTCCTGGCGGATGGCATCGATCTGGCGAACGTCATCGCCGAGGTTGATGCCATCGATGACGATCGTGCCCTGCTGAAAATCTTCCAGTCCGTTGAACGTGCGGATGAAGGTGCTCTTGCCGGAGCCCGATGGCCCCATGATCACCACCACCTCACCCTGGTGCACGGTCAGGTCAACACCGCGCAGGGCGTGGTAGCCGTTGGGATACCACTTGCCGACGCTACGGGCCTCGACCATGACAGGGCGGCCATCCAATGGGCGATCAAAACGGCTGGCGCTGGTTTGCGTCATCGAAGTCCAGAGGAATGGTGGCGGTTGAGGCGTTGTTCCAGGGCACGGCTGCCCAGGCCCAGTGCAGAGCAGCAGCACCAGAACAGCACGGCCAGCACCAGGTAGACCTCGGCGTTGCGGCCAAGGAAGTCGGGGTTGGCCATGATCGCCCGGGCCGTGCCCAGCAGATCCAGCAGTCCGATCAACGACAACAGCGTGGTGTCCTGAAGCAGGCTGATGAACTGCCCCACGGTGGCTGGCAGGGCGACGCGAAGAGCCTGGGGTAGCACCACATGCACGAGGGTCTGCAGCGGGTTGAGCCCGAGGGAACGGGCGGCTTCAACCTGGCCTCGCGGCAGTGCTGCCAGGCCCGCACGCACGGCTTCGGCCACGTAGGCCGCCGCAAAAAAGGTGAGCACCCAGGCCGCCCGCCAAACCCGATCAGGGGCCACTCCTCCAGGCAGCAGGAAGCCAAGGATGTTCTGACCGAGAAACAGCAGGGTGATCAGCGGCGCCCCGCGAACGAACTCGATGTACAGGGTTGAGCCCCAGCGCAGCAGTGGCAGGGTGCTGCGGCGCCCCAGGGCCAGGGCGATCCCCAGCGGAAAGCACAGCAGGATCGCAAAGCTGGCCTCGATCAGGGTCAGCAGCAGCCCGCCCCACTGGGAGGTGCGCACAGGGCTAAGGCCCAGTCCGCCGCTGATCAGCCCAAGCCCAATGACATACAGGGCAGGCCAAGTCAGGGGCAGCAGCTGCCGCAGACCTCCTGGGATGCGTTGGCCCCAGCGGCCGGCGGCCCAGCGGCCCAGCAGCAGCAGCAGGGCCATGAGCCACCAACGGGCTTGCAGTGTTGGGTTCAGCTGCACCCAGGCAGGCAGTGCCAGGGCTGCAGCCGTCATGAGTGCGGCTGTGATGCGGTCGTTGCGCGGCCAGTGACGACCTCGCAATAGGCCCCAGCTCACCCCAGCTGCTGCGGTCAGCAGGCTGGTGAGCAGCCACAGCCGCCATTGCTGCGCGATGGGATAGCGGCCAACCGCCAGCAGGGTGCTGTTGGCCTGAATCACGGCCCAGTCGGCCCGCGCCATGGCCCACCCAAGGATGGCCTTCAGCCCAGCTGCGATCGCCAGGAGCAAGGCAAGGCTGATCGCCCCGTCGACGGGGTTGGCAAACAAATCGCGACGCAGTTTGGCGAAGTTCATCAGCGCTCCTGGATCTGCACCAGACGGTTGATGCCATTCATCAGCGCCGAAATCGCCAGATCCAGCGCCAGGTAGGTGCCTAGCAGGATCAACACCACCTCGACTGCCCGGCCGGTCTGATTCAGGGTGGTCTCAGCGACGGCGTAGAGATCGCTGTAGCCGCAGGCCACGGCTAGCGATGAATTCTTGGCCAGCGAGATGTACTGACTGTTCAGCCCCGGCACGATCACGCGCAGGGCCTGGGGAAGCACGATGCGCTGCAGGGTGTGCCTGGGTGTGAGGCCCAGGGAGCGTGCCGCCTCCCATTGGCCGGGCGGCACCGCGGCAATGCCGCCACGCACCACCTCGGCAATGAAGGCGGCACTGTGGATCACCAAACCGGTGAGCAGCGCGCCAAACTCCAGCGAGATGCGCAGGGGACCCTGCCAGACCCCATGGACCAGGGCTGCGGGCCCCAGATACAGCCCTGATTTGGCCAGCACAACGCCCGGAAGCTGGACGGCCCTGGAACCGTCGGGCAGGGCCAGGAACACCACGAAATACCAGAACAGCAGCTGCAGCAACAGCGGTACGTTGCGAATCAGCTCGACATAGGCGCGCGCCAGGCGCCTGAGCAGAGCGTTGCTGCTGAACGCGGCCGTTCCCAGCACGGTGCCCAGCAGCGTGGCTCCAACCAGCCCCACCAGCACCACCCGCAGCGTGTTGACCAGACCAGCCAGCAGGGCTCTCCAATAGGGCAGCTCGGCGTTGAACGGCAGCAGGGTTTCGGAGACGTCAAAGCCTGCCGGCAGGTTCAGCCAGCGCCAGCTCAGCAGCAGACCGGCAGCGCTGAGGTTGCGCACCAGGTTGCCCAGCAGAAAGGCGATCAGGATCAGAATCACCAGGCCTACCGACGCTTGCAGCAGCAGCGGCAGCAGCCGTTTGTTGCGCCACCAGGGAGTGCGCATCAGCGGAAGGGCGGGGAATACATCAGGCCTCCCTGCGACCAGGAGCGGTTGAGGCCGCGTTCGAGTTTGAGCACCGACGCCGACCCGAGGTTGCGCTCAAACACCTCGCCGTAGTTGCCGACGGCTTTGATCGCCTTGACGACAAAATCGGGACTCAGCCCCAGCTGTTTGCCAAAGTCGCCCTCGATGCCCAGGAAGCGGCGCAGGTCGGCCTGGTTGGGGTTGGCTTTGGCCATGGCGACCTTGGCGTCGACGTTGGCCTGGGTGATGCCGAGTTCCTCGGCCTGCATCAGGGCATAGATGGTCCAGCGCACGGCATCGCTCCACAGCGGATCGCCGTTGACCGTGGCCGGTGCCAGCGGTTCCTTGCTGAGCACATCGGGTAGCAGCAGATGGGCGCTGGGGTCGGGGAAGCCGGTGCGCTTGGCCGCCAGCTGGGAGCGGTCGGTGGTCACGGCGACGCAGCGTCCCTGCAGGTAGGCGGCGTAGGTCTGGTCCGAAGTCTGAAATTTGAGCGGGGTGTAAGGCGCCTTGCGCTCGCGCATGCGATCGGCCAGGTTGAGCTCGCTGGTGGTGCCGGTCTCGACGCAGACCGGTTTGCCGCGCAGCCCGTCGATGCTGGTGATGCCACTGGCCTTGGGCACCATCAGGCCCTGCCCGTCATAGAAGACAACAGGCGCAAAGCTCAGCCCGTTACCACCGGCTGCATCACGGCTCAGGGTGTAGGTGGTGTTGCGCGAGAGCAGGTCGACTTCACCGCTGGCCAGAGCAGCAAAGCGTTCGCTGGGGTTGAGATCGCGAAAGTCGACCTTGCTGGGATCGCCCAACACTGCGGCAGCAGTGGCGCGGCAGATGTCGACGTCGAGGCCCCGGTAGCTGCCATCGGTGTCGACGCTGCTGAAGCCTGGCAAGGTGCCCTGTACGCCGCAAATCAACTCACCGCGGCCCTTGATCAGCGCCATTTTCTGACTCTGCAGTGTGCCCCCCTCGTCGCTGGCGCAGCCCCCCAGCAGCAGGCCGGCCAGAAGCGGCATGGCGCAGGTGAGCCGGCGTCGCAGGGTCATCGGTCGGTCGGAATTGGGGCCAGTGTGTCAGTGCTTCAGGCCGCCAGTTGGCTCATCTGATGCAGGCCCTCGATGCCCTGCCAGCCCAGGTAGACACCCAGAACCACGGCAAAAACGCCGACCAGCCATTCGGCCCGGTGCACGAGCCAGTCGTTGAGCCGGGTCAGCGGCTCGCGCAGCCTGCCGCGGCTGATCAACCAGGCCAGGGGCGGCAGCAACAGCAGCGAACTGGTCACGGCCACGAACACCAGACCCACCGTGATGTCGCCCTGCAGGCCCGTGTGGTTGGTCAGCAGCATGCTGCCTTCCTTGACATAGAACACCAGGTTTTCGGGGCTGACCAGGGCGCAGCCAGCTCCCAGGCCCAGCAGTGGCAGCCAGTCGAGCTCGGGCAACTGGGTCATCAGCTGCATGGCCCAGTTCTCCTCGCCGATTGCCACAGCTGGGGTGAGCTGAAACAGACCCAGCCCCACCAATGCGCCGGCTCCAATCAGATCCATCAGCACCTGTCCGCGGCTGCCCAGATGCAGGGCCCCGCTGAAGCGGCTGCCCAGCAGCACCACCGCCGCCAG
>CAYFMB010000170.1:0-4437 GCA_964344095.1 uncultured Klebsiella sp. | reverse complement strand
CACCGGCGTACTGGCGGGCGCCGCGGGAGGCCTGCAGGATCACCGGGGAGTCGGTCTCGTGAGCCGCCTCCATGATCGACTGCACCTGCTCCAGGTTGTTCACGTTGAACGCAGGGATGCCATAGCCGTTCTCGGCGGCGTGGTCGAGCAGCAGACGAAGCGGTACGAGCGCCATGGGAAATCCTCGCTTGGGGCTGAAGGGAGTGGACGAGCAGGCGGGCTGAGACCCGGTCTGCGGGCGAGTTTACGGGATGCCCCGAGGGGGCTTGTGCCGGTGGCGGCGAGGCGGCGCTGCACGCAGGCGTCAAAAAAGCCCCGCCTGGAGGTCCAGGCGGGGCCGCGGAACCCGGGAATCGGGTTCGGCGTCAGTCGATCAACTGTTGCCGGCGCAGCGATTGAACGGTGAAGCCGTTCTGCTTGGCAGCGCGACGGGCCAGTTCGGCCTGACGGGCCAGCTGCTTGGCGGTGGTGATGGACATGGAAGTGCCTCCCGTTGAGATCCGGCAGTGCCGGGGTGGATGGCGCGTTGCTTCGGGTGCTGCCCTACTTCCGCCGCCGGTGGCCGGAGCCACCGGGGCCAACGATGAACAAACCGTAGCGGTTGTTACCGAAGCATGGTGTTTGTCGTGATACCCACGGCGTTATTGCCCTGGGCGGATTCCCGTGCCGCGTCGCAGCAGCGCTGGCTGCGCAAGCCTTCCAGCAGGCCCGGCACCATGGGACGGCGCTCGCGAATCGCTTCGGCCCACCAGCCGTGCAGGCGCTCGACAGGGGCGATGCGTCCATCGCCCCAGGTGCGCCTGAAGCCCAGCGACGGGTCGGCTGCCAGGGGGCGCAGGGCTTCGCCAGGGCGTGCCAGCCACAGGCCGAAGCCGTGGACGTAGTCGGTCTGGTTGTCGGATCCCAGCACCAGGGTGGCCTCGCTGCCGTAAAGCTCCAGCCAGAAGCCCCGGCCGGCTCGGGTGACGCTGGCCAGGTTCATCTGGGCCGGCACCACCTGCCCCGTAGGACCTTGCAACTGCAGCTGCAGCAGGGCCACGTCTTCGGCATCAACACTGCGCAGCTGGCCGCTCTGGGGGTCGGGTCGCTGGGCAATGGCGGTGCTCAGCTGAGCACTGAGGCTTCGGGTCGGGCCGATCAGCCAGTGCAACATGTCAAAGGCATGGGTGCCGAGGGCTCCGAGCACGCCACCGCCGTCGGCTGCACTCGAATACCAGCTCCAGGGTCGGCTGGCGTCGGCGCGGCTGGCCATCAGCCAGTCGAGTTTCACCAGCCAGGGCTCACCCAGAACTCCTGCAGCCAGGAGTTGGGCCAGCTGCTGGAACAGCGGTACGGCGCGGTATTCAAAGTCGACCGCCACGGTGAGCCCCCGCTGCAGGGCCAGGCGCTCCAGAGCGGCCACCTCGTCGGCATGAAGACCGACCGGTTTTTCCAGCATCAGGTGCTTGCCTGCCTCCAGCGCTGCTTTGGCAAGGCCAAAGCGGGGCGCCGGCGGCGTCGCAATCACGACCGCATCGATTGCCGCATCGCTCAGCAGGGCTTCGAAGTCGCTGCTGCCCCGCAGGCCATGGCTGCTGCAGGCGGCCTCGAGCCGCTGCGCCCGCGGGTGCCAGAGGGCCACGGGTTCCCAGTGTGGGGAGGTCTTGAGCGCCTCGAGGTGCACCTTCTCGCCAAAGCCCAGTCCGGCGATGGCGACACGCAAGGGAGTCATGGTCAAGCGCTGGGGTCGTCGTTGGTCGTCAGCAGGCCGGCGGCGGCGCAGCTCTGGCTGACCACAGCCTCGATCAGGCCGTCGCCTGCCAGGGGCTGCCACTCGGCATTCCAACGGGGGATGCCGTTGACCGAAGTGTCGCGATACAGTTCTTGGCCGCAGTCGATCTCCATGACATAGAGATCGCCCAAGATGCGGGGGCGTGGCGTGGCCTCGCTCCCGCCGGGTTCTGCGGGCTCAGCCGGCGCGCTGGGTTGAAAGCGGCTCAACACCGTGAGCATGCCGTTGCGCGTGATCCGCAGGCTGCCCTCATCCCACCACTGGCGTCCGGCGGTCGTGGGCGCGACCTCATGCCAATTGACCGGGCCGGCACAGGCGGGCCCGACGCCGATCAGCAGCGTGATCAGCAGGCTCAAAGCAACCAGGCAGTGCCTCATGCCGTCTGGGCCACGGTGCAGCCGTGCAGGCGCAGCAGGCCGGCGAGGGTTTCGCGCAACTGAGGTCGGTCGACGATCAGGTCGACGAAGCCGTGATCGCGCAGGTATTCAGCCGTCTGGAAGCCATCGGGCAGCTTTTCCCGCAGGGTCTGCTCGATCACCCGGCGGCCGGCAAAGCCGATCAGGGCCTTGGGTTCCGCCAGAATCAGATCGCCCAGCATGGCGAAGCTGGCGGTGACGCCACCGGTGGTCGGGTGGGTCAGCAGCGGCACATAGAGCAGGCCGGCTTCGCGGTGATGGTGCAGCGCGCCGGAAATCTTGGCCATCTGCATCAGGCTGAGCATGCCTTCCTGCATGCGGGCACCGCCGGAGGCGCACACGATCAGAACTGGCAGGCGGCGCTCGGTGGCGGTTTCAATCAGCCGGGTGAGCTTCTCGCCGACAACCGAGCCCATGGAACCGCCCATGAAGCGGAAATCCATCACCCCCAGGGCCAGGGGATGGCCCTCGACGCGGCAGAGGCCGGTGATCACCGCATCCTTGAGGCCGGTGCTGCTCTGGCTGTCGCGGATGCGATCGGCATAACTGCGGCGGTCCTTGAAGGCCAGAGGATCGGTCGGGCAGAGCTCGCTGTCGAGCGGCTCAAAGCTGCCGGGATCGGCGATCAGCTCAATGCGCTCTTCACTGAAGATGCGGTGGTGATAACCGCAGCTCTTGCAAACGCTGGCATTGGCCAGCAGATCCTTGCGGTAGACGACCTGACTGCACTCGGGGCATTTGCTCCAGAGACCGTCGCCCTCGTCGGCGTCCTGGGTGTTGCGCACCACGGGAGCCGTTTTGCGGCGGTCGGCAAACCAGTCGAACAGCGACATGGATCAGAGGTGTCAAGCAGCAGGGACGAGCCCGGTGCAGGGAGTGGACCCATTAAAGGATCAGCCCTGGCGAGGACCGCTCAGCGCAGCGTCAGCAGGTTGAGCCAGGTCGCGTTGCCCAGCAGCCACACCAGAGCGCCGCCCAGAGCCAGGAACGGTCCGAAGGCAAACGGGTCAGAGCGACCCAGGCGGCCGCTGATCCGGCCCAGCAGTCCGCAGACCGCACCCGTCAACACAGCCAGCATCACACTCAGGCCCATGCCGGCCAGACCCAGCCAGGCCCCTAGCAAGGCCAGCAGCTTGGCGTCGCCTAGCCCAAGAGCAGGTTTGCCCAGCACCCGTTCAGCCACGCCACTGACGGCTTCAGAGCCCAGCAGGCCCAGTCCGGCCGCGAGCAGGTGCTGCAGCAGCAGTTGCCGGCCGGTGCTCATGTCCTGGTCAAATCCGATCAGGGCGGTGCAGGCCAGACCCAACAGCAGCCCGAAGCGGCAGAGCGGCTCGGGCAGCCACAGGTGATCCAGATCGATCAGCACCAGCGGTATCAGCCAGCTGAGCAGCAGCCAACCGGCCGGCAGCAGCAGCCAACCGGCCGGGGCAGGCCCCATGGCCTGGGGTGTCGCCCAGACGGTCGCCACCCAGAGCCCGGCGCTCAGGGCTTCGACCAGGGGATAGCGCGCTGCGATCGGTGCCTGGCAGCGGCGACAGCGGCCCCGCAGCAGCAACCAGCTGAGCACGGGGATGTTGTCAAACCAGGCCAGGGTCACGCCACAGCGGGGGCAATGGCTGGGCGGCCAGATCACCGACTCCTGGCGGGGCAGACGCCAGGCCACCACGTTGAGAAAGCTGCCGACGCAGGCCCCCAGCAGGGCCGCGGGCAGGCTCAGGGCTGCAGGGTTGACCATGGGTTGCCGGGGCGTGGACGGGAAGCTTTGGCAGGTGTCGCGGCGGTGCGGCCGAGCAACCACTCGGCCGGGATGAACACTTCGTTGGGCAGCAGGGTGGGCACAGCGAAGACGACACGGCCGCCATCGCCGTGCAGGATCACGCCTGCGGGCTGGCCTGATCCCACACCCGTACTGCCCAAATAGCGGCCATAGATCTGGCGCGCCTGGCGGATCAGGTAGCCGCTGTTGACCTGATCGAGGCGGGGTGCCTGAGCGCTGACGACGATGCGGCGGCGTTGGGGGCCGGCGATCTCAAACGACAGCGATCGCGGCGGCGTAGGGGGGCTGTTGATGGTTGGCCTCCCACGCAAAAACGCGCCCTCAGGTTAGGCCTGAGGGCGCAGATTCGCCGTGGTGCAAATGACGGGTGCTACAGACCTGTGGGTCCGTGCAGAGGGCTGATCAGGCCAGTTTCTTTTTCTCTTCGATCATGCGGTGAATGATCGGGGTGAGGATCAGCTCCATGGCGAAGC
>CAYFMB010000169.1:0-4439 GCA_964344095.1 uncultured Klebsiella sp. | reverse complement strand
GAGGGGGTGGGATTCGAACCCACGGTGCCTTTCGACACGCCGGTTTTCAAGACCGGAGCCATCAACCACTCGACCACCCCTCCAGGTGGTTGCTGGAGTAACCAGCACGACCATGATCTCATTGCTTGGGGCATAGCGCCAGCTCGCCCGTGGGTCTGGCGAGACGCAGATGCGACAGTGCGGCATGGTGGGAGTGGTCGTCCACTCCTCTGTCATTCCGGGTCTATGGCTGTCGTCTCTACAGATCTGCTCGCCTGCCAAGCCCGTCAGTTGGCCGACATGATCGAAACCCTTCCCGTGTGCCTGACTCCTGCCGATCAACATGCCCGCTGCCGAGTCCTGTTGGCACAGCTCGAGCTTGCCTTGCTAGCCCTACCGGCGGCTGCGCTGGGATGAAGGTTCGCAGCGGCTCAGGCGGGCAACCGCGTCGGTGTTGATCATGGCGCCACGCACCAGGTCTGGATTGATCGTGATCAGCTGCTTTAGGTGTTGATCGAGACGTTCCTGCACAGCTCCTCGCCGTTCACGCTGATTCAGGTCCCAACGCGAACGACGTTGTTGTTCCTGGCTGCGCCAGTTGAGCCATTGCTGTTCAAACCGCTCTTGATCCAGCTCCCGATCCAGCTGACTGAAGCGGTTGGCCTGGGCGGGGTCAGGTGCTGCCGGAGCCGCTGATGGAACGTAGCGTTCGCGGTTGATGCGAGCGAGTGCTTGCTGTTCTGTCTTAATCGGCCCCAGCAGCTGTGTGACCTGGTTGCGAGTGTCAATGCACAGTTCGCGGGCCTTGCGCTCGCGGGCAGCCCGTTCCTGTTGCTGCCACCAGTTTCCACACCCTGCCAAGAGCAGCAGCAGCACGGCAACCGAGATCACCAGTGACCGGGGGCCCGGTTTGGGCGCCATGGTGTTGGCTTGGCGAGAGACTTAATTGTTGCTGGGTTTGGCCAGCGGCAGCAGGCACTTGTCGGAATCGCAACCGGCCGGCCCTGCTTCCTGTAGCTCGCCGCCGTCGTAGCGCTGGAGGGCTTCAAAGAAGCAGTCCGTACGGCGACGGGCTGCGACGTCGGCGTTGAGCGCTTGATAGGTGGCGGCGTCGATGGGTTCAAACGGCAAACGCGGGAAGGTGGCGTTGGCATCGAAGCGGGCCAGCAGTGCCGCCGAGATGTAGCCCTCACCGTCTTCGATGGCGCGGTGAATGGCATCAGCCAGTGGCTCGACCTCATGCTCGCGAAACTCGACCGTCGCACTGGTGTTGTGGGCGGTGTAGTGCTTCTGCACTTGCATGTAGAAGTCGAACTGGGCCATCGCTGAGAAGTTGTTGATCTCAACGGCATCGGCGCCGGGGATGTTGGCCCAGCTCACTTCGGTGGGGATCTCCACCAGCCACTCGGTGCAGCGGGGATCGAAGGCGTCATCGAGCAGACGGCCCTGCTCGTCCTTGTCGGACTGGGACGGCACGATCGTGTAGCCGTAGTCCATGCAGGCCAGGGCCACCGGATCGTTCTTGCGGAAGGTGATGCGGCGGATGAAGCGCTGGGCCTTGGGGGGGTGCCAGCCGGGGGAGGCGCCGGTGAGCAGGCTCTTGGTGCCGGCCGGTTGCACGGTGGTGCAGCGGTTGGGGCGGCGCAGGCCGTGGCGGTCGCAGTAATCCCACACCGCCTGGTTCACGATCTCCTTCCAACGGCTCAGGTAGCCGGCCTCCTTGGCCTTGAAGGCGCGGCCCTCTTCGGTGTCGGGGCGGCCCGCTTCCCACCACTTCAGCCAGGGGGTGCCGAAGGCGTGCACGAAGAAGTCGAACAGGCCGGTGAAGCTCACGCCCACGATCGGATCCCAGGCGCGGCTCTGGCGGTAGCGCTCCACCTCAAAGCGGTGGTTGAGCAGGCAGGCCACCGCCAGGCCGCCGGCGGTGAAGGCCTCCTCCTGCGACACCAGGTCGTCGGGGTCGATGCGGTTGAGGTGGATCTCCGCCAGGTTGCAGTGGAAGTCGGCGCCGAGGATCTCGCCGCAGGGGTTGAGGCCGTAGCGGCCGAGGCGGTGCTCCAGCTCCGCGGCGCTGATCTCGGGGTGGTGGCTGGTGAGCCAGCGGCCGGCCTCCTCGCGCCCCTGGTCGCAGTAGATCTCGATGAACTCCGTGCGCAGTTCGGGGGTGGGCAGCAGGTCGGCGTTGGAGCGGGCGATTGCTTCGGGGGCGAACTGGATGGCGCCTTCGCCGCTCTGGAACTGCTTGATCACCGCCTCATGCACGGTTTCGCGCGTGGGGCGGCTGTGGAACACCCGGGTGTGGTTCGCCATGCGCAGGGCATCGCGCTCGGGATCGATGCGCCAGTTGCCGTCGCTGTCCTGCTGCCAGAGGTTGTCCTTGGCGGAGGCGGCGGCCAGATCATCGGCGGCGAACTGGCGCATGCCGGCGCTGCGGCGAATGTTGCCGGCCACGATCGTGACGGCGGCTTCATCGATCAGCAGGCAGCACTCCACCGAGGTGAGCTGACGGCCCACCGCCTTGCCGAGGATCTGGGCCACGCGCCCGTAGAGATCCTTCAGCTTCACCGGATTGGCCATGCCGCCGAAGCCCTTGAGGGTTTCACCCACCGGGCGCACATCGGAGAGATCCACGCTCACCGTGATCGGCAGGGAGGCGTCGAAGCGCTCATCACTGCACAGCTCGAGCAGCAGCTGGTAGCTGTCGACCCAGCCGCGGCGGGTGTCGCCCACCTTGATCGTCACGGTCTGGCCGTCGATCGTGTGGGTGGTGTGCTGCTGGCGCTGGCCGGCCGGGGTGGCGCCGATGTCGGTGACGCCGCTGATCTCCAGGCGGTTGCGCACCGCCGGCAGGCGGTTGATCAGGTGCGGCTCGATGATGGCGCCGGTGCCGCAGCCCATCATCGCCAGGTCCATCATCAGACCGAAGGCTTCCCAGTCCACCAGGTTGGTGGATGTGCAGTTGTAAGCCCCTGAAAAGTTTTCGGACCGCTCGATCCATTCGGTGCCGCCGATCCAGAGCCAGCGTCCCGAAGGCAATGCCTTCTGTTGCTGCTGCATGCGGCGAAGCAGGCTGACTTCTTCTTCGTTGAGGTGGCCCAGTTTGCGCAGGCCCTCGAGGTTGCGCTCGGCTACCTCATGCCAGCTTTCGCGGCCGTGGCTGCTCTTGCGGCTGTAGGTCCGGTAGAAGACCGGGTTGGCGGCTGGCGCTGTTGCTGGGAAATCACTGCTGACCAGCCCCTGGGCGCTGGTCTGACGCGCTTCGGCGTCATGGGGCGCAGGCCGGGTCGCAAAGGCGGTCACAGGGGGGTACGGCTCGATCGGTGCCGAAACCATAACGCCACCGGTGGGGTGTGCAAGCAGCCGTTGCCACCAGCCACAGTGTCCGTCGTTGACTCTGTTGTGCAGTCCATGCAGCGTGTCTGTGAGCCAGAGCTGATGGGCGGTGCTGAACAGGCCGCTGCTTACGCCGCCGCCGATTTCAGTGCTGGCGACCAAGCCTTTGTGGAGCGGCTGCTGGCACTGTTCCCCCTGGGGGCGGGCGAGCGGGTCATTGACCTTGGTTGCGGGCCCGGCAACATCTCCTTGCGACTGGTCGAACGCATGGCTGACGTCAGGGTGCTGGGCGTCGACGGTGCGGCCGCGATGCTGCGCATTGCGGCCGAGCGCATTGCGGCCTCCCCCGGGCGCTGGGCTGGTCTGCAACTCGCCCAAGCGTTGCTGACCTCCACGGGCTTGCAGCCGCCTGTGGGCGATGGCTCATTCAGCGTCATCGTCAGCAACAGCCTGCTGCATCATCTGCACGACGCCCAGGTGTTATGGACGGCCGTGCGCCAGCTGGCAGCGCCAGGAGCAGCCGTCTACATCAAGGATCTGCGCCGGCCCGCCAGCCCCGAGGCGGTGCTGGCCCTGCGGGACCGCTACCTGCCCGAGGCTCCGCCGGTGCTGCAGCACGACTATGTGGCTTCGCTGCATGCCGCCTTTACGGCTGCCGAGGTGCGCCAGCAACTGGCCGATGCGGGCCTGGCCGAACACCTACAGGTGGGCGAGCTCGAGGACCGCTACCTAGAGATCTGGGGCCGCCTGGCAGGCTGAGCCCATGACCAGTCCAACCCTGACGCCTGAACTGCAGGCCCTGGCCGACGCGGTGGCGCGGCGGCGCAACTTTGCGATCATTTCGCACCCCGACGCGGGCAAGACCACCCTCACCGAGAAGCTGCTGCTCTACGGCGGTGCGATCCAGCAGGCGGGCGCGGTCAAGGCCAAGGGCGAGCAGCGCAAGGTGACCTCCGACTGGATGGAGCTCGAGAAGCAGCGCGGCATCTCGATCACCTCAACGGTGCTGCAGTTCGACTACGCCGGCAGCACCATCAACCTGCTCGACACCCCCGGCCACCAGGACTTCTCAGAAGACACCTACCGCACCCTGGCCGCCGCCGACAACGCGGTGATGCTCGAGGACG
>CAYFMB010000168.1:0-4466 GCA_964344095.1 uncultured Klebsiella sp. | reverse complement strand
TTGGAGGGCACGCAGCCGCGGTTGACGCAGGTGCCGCCCATGTCGCGGCTTTCGACGATGGCCACCTTGAGGCCGTGTTCGCAGCCGTGCTTGGCCGCGTCGAAGCCGCCGTAGCCGGCACCGATGACGATCACGTCAAAGTCAAAGCTGCCGTCGCTCACGGGGCCCGTCAATCAATTGACGGGCATTCTCTCCTGCCGGTGGCGCTCCAGCAGCAGCGGTGCTGCCGCCACCGCCACATTGAGCGATTCGACGGCGTCGCTGTGGGGAATGCAGACCCTCACCGTGGCCAGAGCCTGCAGCTCTGCCGAGAGACCCGGCCCCTCGGCCCCCAGCAACAGCAGGGTGGGTTGGCGCCAGTCGAGCTGCCAGTAAGGCTGGTCGCCTCCTGCCGGCGGCACGGTGGCGACCACCTGCACCCCCTGGGCGGCTGCCTGCTGCACCCAGCTGAGCACCTCGGTGCGCTCGCCGCGGCGGCAGCTCAGCGCCAGGGCCGCCCCGGCCGAAGCCCGCAACACCTTGGGCTGCCAGGGGTCAGCGCCGCCAGCAAGCCACACCTGCTCGATGCCGGCGGCCAGGGCGGTGCGCAGCAGCGTGCCCAGATTGCCGGGGTCCTGGATGCCATCGAGAACCAGACCAAAGTGCAGCACGCTTGGGGCCGCTGGGCTGGGTGGAGCCAGGGTGAGCACCACACCATCGGGGTGCTCCGTGGTGGCGATGGCCTGCAGCACCGTTTCAGCCACGATGATGTGATGCCTGGCCAATGCAGCCAGGTGCTGACGCAGCTGGGCATGGTTGTCGAGCCAACGCTCGGTGGAGATCAGCTGGAAAGGCTGCAAGCCCAGCCGCAGCACCTCTTGAGCGAGATGGGTTCCCTCGAGCAGCAGCAAACCCTGCTCGCGTCGACCTGCCGCGCTGTGCAGTAGCCGTACCTGTCGAACCAGTGGATTGCGGCGGCTGCTAAGGCGAACGGGTTCAGAAGGTCTGAACGCGGCGCACATGCATCGTCTCTTGAATACTCAAGTTTTTGCCGTCGAGGTCCAGACCCTTGACAGCAGCAATTTCGCCTTTGAGCCCTTCTATGGCGAAATTCTCAACCATCTTTTTGATGACCATGTCTTCGACAGTCGCTTCATCGAAGACATCGGGGGTCAAGCTCTCAAGGAATTTTCCAAGCTTGCTGGCGATGAGCTCAGAGGCGTTGCTGATCTTGAGAACAATCATGAAGGAGAAAGTGCGGATGGGGAGACTTGAACTCCCACGACATTGCTGCCACTAGTACCTGAAACTAGCGCGTCTACCAATTCCGCCACATCCGCGTGACGTTGTGCCCGATGAGCACCCACAAACCTTAAACCATCGAAGGCCCCCAACGGCAAGCCAAGACAGTTCGGGCGGCGGACGTCTAGACGGTCTCACCTTTTGTTGTCAAGATGCGCGGCATCGATGCGGACAGCCCCTGCCATGACTCTCGCCGCTGTCCGGTCCAAGGTGGTTCTCAACCCCCAGCTTGAGATTGCCGGGGGTCGGCGTCTCAGTGGTGAGCTCGCTGTCAGTGGCGCCAAGAATTCGGCTCTGGTGCTCATGGCCACGTGTCTGCTGAGCCGCGACACGATCCGGTTGCGCAACGTCCCACCTCTGACCGACATCACGGCCATGGGCGAAATGCTCTCGAGCCTTGGTGTTCAAGTCGTGCGCAAGGGCGATCTGATCGAGCTGACCGGCGATCGCATCAACAGCGCCGCTGCACCCTATGAACTGGTCAACAGCTTGCGGGCCAGTTTCTTCTGCATTGGACCACTGCTGGCTCGCATGGGCATGGCCCGGGTCCCCCTTCCTGGAGGTTGTCAGATCGGCACCCGCCCGGTGGTGGAGCACGTCAAAGGTCTCAAGGCCATGGGAGCGCAAGTGACCATTGAGCACGGTGTGGTCAATGCGGTCGTGCCCGGCCGCAGCCATCGTCTCAGGGGCGGCCGCATTCACCTCGATTGCCCCAGCGTCGGTGCCACCGAAACGTTGATGATGGCGGCGGTGCTGGCCGATGGCGAAACGGTCATCGACAACGCTGCTCAGGAACCGGAAGTGGTGGACCTGGCCGGTCTGCTCATTGCCATGGGCGCCCGGGTGCGCGGGGCCGGGACCCCGACCATCACGATTGTTGGGGTCGACCGCCTCCACGGTGCCGATTACGCCGTGATTCCCGATCGGATCGAAGCCGGCACGTTTCTGTTGGCTGCGGCGATCACCCGTTCCAATCTGCGCATCACACCGGTGATCCCCGACCACCTGGGTGCCGTGATCACCAAGCTTGAGGAGGCGGGTTGCCGCATTGCCCACGACGGCATCGGCGTCACGATCGAGGCGCTCGAGATCAATGCGGTCGACCTGCGTACCCAACCGTTCCCCGGCTTCCCCACCGATCTGCAGGCACCGTTCATGAGCCTGCTGGCTACGGCTCGCGGTACCAGCGTGATCACCGAAAACATTTTTGAAAATCGTCTGCAGCACGTGGCTGAGCTGCAGCGCATGGGTGCAGCGATTCGCATGCAGGGCAACACCGCCTTTGTCGAGGGCGTTGCCCGGCTCAGTGGGGCACCGGTGCAGGGCACCGATCTGCGGGCCTCGGCAGCCATGGTCCTGGCAGGTCTGGCTGCTGATGGCATCACCACGGTGCGGGGGCTTGAGTACCTCGATCGCGGCTACGCCTCGCTGGAAGACAAGCTCAATGCCGTCGGTGCCCAGATCCAGCGGGTCAACGCCACGTAAACTCGCAAGTGCGGGAGCGTGCCGGAATTGGTAGACGGACTCGACTCAAAATCGAGCGCCTTCGGGCATGTGGGTTCGAGTCCCACCGCTCCCATTGCAACTGAGGCCCTGGGGCCAGCCCCCACCAGCGGACCGGTCATGGACACCTATGCCCGGTTCCCGCTTGATCTGGTGCGCGGACGGGGTGTCTGGGTCTGGGACAGCCATGGCAGGCGCTATCTCGACTGCGTGGCCGGGATTGCGGTCAACACCCTGGGACACAGCGACCGCAGCCTCGCTCGTGCACTGTCGCGCCAGCTCAAACAGCTGCAGCACGTTTCGAACCTTTATCGGATTCCCGAGCAGGAGCAGCTGGCGACCGCAATCACGGCACGCAGCTGTTTTGAGCGTGTCTTCTTTTGCAACTCAGGCGCCGAGGCCAACGAGGCCGCGATCAAGTTGGCACGCAAGCATGGCCACCTCGTGCGGGGCATTCCCGCCGATCAGCCACCGCTGATCCTGACGGCTCAGGCCAGCTTCCACGGCCGCACCTTGGCAGCGGTGACGGCAACGGGTCAGCCGAAATATCACGAGGGCTTCGGGCCCATGGTGCAGGGATTTCGCTATTTCCCGTACAACGACATCAGCGCCTTTGAAGCCCTGCTGGCCGCGTGCGAGTCGGCGGGGCCGCAGGTGGCAGCGGTGCTGCTCGAACCGCTGCAGGGTGAAGGTGGTGTGATTCCTGGTGACCCAGACTTCTTTGCCCGGGTGCGTCAACTCTGCGATCAGCGCGGCATTCTGCTGATCTTTGACGAGGTGCAGATCGGCGTGGGCCGTAGTGGCACGCTCTGGGGCTACCAGCAACTGGGCATCGAACCTGATGCCATCACCTTGGCCAAGGGCCTGGGCGGTGGATTTCCGATTGGGGCACTGGCGGTCAAGGCCTCAGCCGATCTGTTCAGGCCGGGAGATCACGCCAGCACCTTTGGCGGGAATCCCATGGCCTGCCGCGCCGGGCTCACGGTGTTGGAGCAGCTTGAGCGCCGTCGCTTGCTCGACCATGTCACGCGCATGGGTGCGTTGTTGCAGCAGGAGCTGGGCGCGTTGGTGGCACGTCATGGCGGTCTCTTGGACGCCACCCGCGGTTGGGGGTTGTTGCAGGGCCTGGTGCTTCGCCCTGATGCCGGCGTGACCGCTCCTGAGCTGGTCAAGGCGGCCATGGTCGAGGGACTGCTGCTGGTGCCAGCCGGTCCTGCCGTGGTCCGTTTCGTGCCTCCGCTGGTGATTCAGCCCCGCCAGTTGCGCCATGCCGTTGCCGCGCTTGAGCGAACCCTGAAATCTCTTGCCTCTGCCTGATCAGCCCCGGCCCGCAGCAACGCCGGTGCTCGACGATTTTGCTGATCTGATTGAGCCGTTCAGCCGCCGTGGTGTCGATCTGGGTCTCGAGCGTCTGCAGCGTGCCCTCGCTGAGCTGGGCCATCCCGAGCGGCAGTTTGCGGCGGTGCAGGTTGCAGGCACCAATGGCAAGGGCTCGATCAGCACCCTGGTGCATCAGGTGCTGCTGGCAGCCGGCATTCGCGCAGGCCTCTACACCTCACCCCATCTGCTGAGTTGGACCGAGCGCATACGCCTTGGCGAGGCGCTGATCGCCCCTGCCGAGCTGCGACGCCATCTCGAGGCGGCGACCCCGGTGGCCCGCGATCACCAGCTGACGCCGTTTG
>CAYFMB010000167.1:3573-4472 GCA_964344095.1 uncultured Klebsiella sp. | reverse complement strand
TCGCTGTTCGAACGGCGCGATGTGATCGTCGTCGCCTCGATCAGCTGCATCTACGGCCTGGGCATTCCCAGCGAATACCTCAAGGCGGCGGTGCGGTTTCAGGTGGGCGAGGCGCTCAACCTGCGCGCTTCGCTGCGGGAGCTGGTCAACAACCAGTACTCACGCAACGACATCGAGATCGCGCGCGGCCGCTTCCGTGTGCGCGGCGACGTGCTCGAGATCGGCCCTGCCTATGAAGACCGGCTGGTGCGCATCGAGCGGTTGCTGGAGGCCCAGCGCCTGGAGCAGCGCACGACGTATGACCTCGAGATGCTCGAGCAGGTCGGCTACTGCAACGGTGTCGAGAACTACGCGCGCCACCTGGCCGGCCGCGAGGCCGGCACCCCGCCCGAGTGCCTGATCGACTACTTCCCCGACGACTGGCTGCTGGTCGTCGACGAATCGCACGTCACCTGCAGCCAGCTGCAGGCCATGTACAACGGCGACCAGTCGCGCAAGCAGGTGCTGATCGAGCACGGCTTCCGCCTGCCGTCCGCCGCCGACAACCGGCCGCTCAAGGGCGAGGAGTTCTGGCAGAAAGCACGCCAGACCATTTTTGTGAGTGCGACGCCTGGCAACTGGGAGCTGGAGCAGAGTCACGGCCAGATCGTCGAGCAGGTGATTCGCCCCACCGGGGTGCTCGATCCGATTGTTGAGGTGCGCCCCACCGATGGCCAGGTCGACGACCTGCTGGGCGAGATCCGCCTGCGGGCCGAGAAGCAGGAACGGGTGCTGGTCACCACCCTCACCAAGCGCATGGCCGAGGACCTCACCGACTACCTGGCCGAAAACGGCGTGCGGGTGCGCTATCTGCACTCGGAGATCCACTCGATTGAGCGGATTGAGATCATCCAAGACCT
>CAYFMB010000167.1:469-3563 GCA_964344095.1 uncultured Klebsiella sp. | reverse complement strand
ATCCTCGAGGCGACAAAGGGGGGCTCCCGCGTTCGGAAACCTCGTTGATCCAGACCATCGGCCGTGCGGCCCGGCACGTCGAGGGGGTGGCGCTGCTCTACGCCGACAACCTCACCGACAGCATGGCCAAGGCCATCAACGAAACCGAGCGCAGGCGCGCCATTCAGGAGGCCTACAACATCGCCAATGGCATCACGCCAACGCCGGCGGGCAAGCGTGCGGGCAATTCGATCCTGGCGTTTTTGGAGGTGTCACGCCGGCTCAACGACGACCAGCTCGAGGAGGCGGTCGAGCAGGCCGTGCACCACGACGTGCCGCTCGATGCCCTGCCGGAGCTGATCCAGCAGCTCGAGGACAAGATGAAAGCCGCCGCCAAGAACCTGGAGTTCGAGGAGGCGGCCAACCTGCGCGATCGCATCAAGACCCTGCGTCAGCAGCTGGTGGGGAAGGCCTGAGGCGGTTGAAGCAAGGCTCGATCAAGCCAGGGGATTCAGCGTGAAGCTGAGGATCTCGGCCACGGCGTTGGCCTCAGGGGTGGCGACCGCGTTCCAGGCTGTTTTGCCGTCGTTGACGACGTGCCCTGGAATGCCGCGCACCGACACAGTCAACTGGCCATTGGCGTTCACATCCAACAGGCCGTAGTTGAAGGTGTCGGGTGACCAGAAATCGATCGGTTTGGGGTTGTTTAAATCGGCCGTGGTGTGGCTGCCGGTTGCCTGCCGTTTCAGGGCCGTCAGTCCCGGGAATCCTGCTCGCAGGCCGATCGGATCCAGGTTGCCCTTGAGGTAGTTGCCCGTGAGCGTGTCGGCAAGGCCAACAAGATCCTTGCCCAGGAAAGCTTCTGCGGGCCGACCGGCCCCAATTGGGCTGGTGACCACTGAAATGGCACCCGGCACGTACTGGTATTTGGTCAGGTCATCGAGGGCGACGCCGGTGGGGGCATAGCGGACCTCGTTGATCCGTGCTTCGTGGTCATCGGTGGCCAGAAACACCACGTTCTTGATGCCGTTGCTGGCAATGAAGTTCAGCAGGTCATTGCGTTCGTAGCGGTAGTTTCCCCACCACGATTTGTTGTCGATCCAGCTGGCTCCTTGATCAACAGCTGGACCGTCTTTGCCGTCAGCGACCCGTCCGGTCTGGTCGATCGGACTGGCCAGGAACACAAATTTCCAGGTGGTGCCGGCCTTCTGTGCGTCGAGCAGCGATTGCTTGAGCCAGTTGCGCTGCGTCTCGCCAAGCATGGTGCGCAGATTGGCATCGGTAGCGCTGTCTTGGGTCGCCTCCGTGATTGTTTGCCCGTTGGCATCTTTGCCGGCGTAGTCCGATTCACCGAGACGGCCTTTGCTATCGGTCGTCAGTTGGGTGAACTTGGCGTCCCGGTAGCTGCGCAGATCTGTGGTGATCGCAATCGCATGCTTGCCCCATTGCTGGGCTCCATAGAGTTTGTAGGTGTTGTCGGTGCGTGGATCGCTGGGTGTGACCTGCACGGTTGGCTGCAGGGGCATGTAGCGCAGCCAGGTGTCGATTAAGCCCCGGTGTTCGGGTGATTTATTGATGAAATCGGTGCCGCGGTTGAAGACATAGTTGTTGGCATTGGTCGCATCAAAATCGACCCCTTCGCGGAATGCGTATTTGCTGCCGCGTTGAAACGTTGTTACTGCTGAGCGGGGCGCGCCGCCATTTTCAAAGGCAGAATCGACGGTTTCATGGTTGTCGTAGGCGGCGAGAATCCCTTGGGCTCGGTATAGGGGCGCAAGGTTGCCGATCTGGGGATCAAGATTGGCCAGGTATTTTATGGCCATGGCCTGTGTTGAGGCAGTGATCTTGTCCGGTGATGTCTGACCTGGCTTGGCAGGATCAACCGGTGGATCAGCCGCCGGTTGTTCGACGCCCTTGCTGTCGAAAAAATTGTCTTCATATACTGCATCCCCCAGGAGCATGAAGAAATCCAGGCCGAGTTTGGGGATGTCAGCGACCGAATTCAGGGGTGCGTATTCGGCCGACGCACAGCCACCAAACCCGAAGCGCACGCCAGTCACAGCATCGGCAGCCGGGGCCGTCTTGACGAACCCCTTAGGGCTCTGACTCTGGTCGCTTCCGACAAAGCTGTAGGTGTAGTTGGTGCCGGGTTGCAGACCCTCAAGCTTCAGTTTGATCGTGTTGTCAGCGTTGCTCTGGCTCTCAACAACGACGAAGCTTCGTGCTCCCCGTTTCAGGCCATTGGCAGCCGGGCCGTAAACCAGTCGCCCGGTGATCGGAGCGCTGGCCTTGGCCCAGAAAACGGCCGATTGGTCAGTGGCTGAGCCGGCGCTGATGGCGAAAAAGGGAGAGCTGGTGATGGCCATCGCCTCGGGGTGAGTTCGGTCTGGACGCTAGAAGTCGTGCTCGGGATTTTCATCCCCCATTCGGGTTGTGTTCCGTTCCCTGGGTCTCGAGGCGTCAACCCGGGGCTTCTGTGCCTTCGGCGCGGTGGCTGATGCTGCCCCCCAGCGCAAAGGCGTCGTGCACCACCTGCAGGGCCTGCACGCCGTCGGCTTCGGCGACCACGCAGCTGGTGCGGATCTCGCTGGTGGCGATCAGCTCGATGTTGATGCCGGCATCGGCCAGCGAGCGGAACATGCGCGCTGCCGTGCCTGGGGTGCAGGGCATCCCCGCTCCCACGGCGCTGACCCGGGCGATGGCCGGTCCCTGCTCAAAGCGGGCACCGGGCCACTGCAGCAGCAGCGCCTGCAGGGCCTGTTCGGCGCGGGCCAGATCGTCGCGTTTGAGCGTGAAGCTCATGTCGCGGCTGAGGGCGTCGGCCTCGCCATGGGTGCGCTCCGATTGCACGATGGCGTCCAGGCTGATGCCCGCATCCGCCAGGGCGCGGCAGATGGCCGCCGCGGTGCCGGGGCGGTCGGGAACGCGCCGCACGGCCACCTGGGCCTGGCCCAGGTCCAGGGCCACGCCGCGCACCGCCGGGTCGCCCAGGTGGCAGGGCTGGGGGTTGCGCTGCAGCTGCTGCTCGCCCAGTTCAAAGGCGTCGGCGGCGGCCCGCAGGGCCTTGTTGCCCTGATGACCGGCCACCAGGCAGCTCACCTTCACTTCGCTGGTG
>CAYFMB010000167.1:0-459 GCA_964344095.1 uncultured Klebsiella sp. | reverse complement strand
GGCGCAGGTTGATGCCGGCGCGGGCCAGGGTGTCGAACAGCCGTGCCGCCACACCGGGGCGCCCCATGATGCCGGCGCCGGAAATGCTGATCTTGGCCATGCCGGCCTGGGACTGGAGCCGGGCGCCATCGCTGTTGGTGGCGCTGGCCAGTTCGGCCCCCAGGGCCAGCAGCTCCTCGCGGCAGACCAGCTCGGCCCGGTCCAGATCCGCGGCGGCCAGGGTGAAGGCGATGTCGTTGGAGCTGCCCTCGTGGGTGGCCTGCACGATCAGATCCACATTGAGCCCGGCGGCCCCCAGCGCTTCGAACAGCTGGGCGGCCACCCCCGGTCGGTCCGGCACATGGGAGAGCGACAGCACGGCCTGATCGATCTCCAGCTCGGCACCGTCGACCGGTTTGCCCAGCTCCAGGCCGCCATGGCCGATCGGCCGCGCCGTGTTGCTGGTCAGCCGGGTGCCGG
>CAYFMB010000166.1:0-4484 GCA_964344095.1 uncultured Klebsiella sp. | reverse complement strand
AGCTCACCCCCAGCCGCGAGCTGGCCGAGAGCCACTACGGCGTGCACCGCGAGCGCCCCTTCTTTGCCGGCCTGGTCGACTTCATCACCTCCGGCCCGGTGGTGGCGATGGTCTGGGAAGGCGACGGCGTGATCGCCAGCGCCCGCAAGCTGATCGGTGCCACCAAGCCCCTCGAGGCTGAGCCCGGCACCATCCGCGGCGACCTGGCCGTGAACATCGGCCGCAACGTGATCCACGGTTCCGACGCCCCCGAAACCGCCGCCTTCGAGATCGGCCTGTGGTTCCAGCCCAGCGAGCTGAGCGACTGGACCCCCGCCGATCAGGTCTGGCGCATCGAGGGCTGAGTCAAGCCCACGTCAGGGCGGCGCTGCCGAGGCGAAGCGCCGCCAGCTAAAGGCCTTGAGCAGCTCGTGGTTGGTGATTTCGCCGCCGATCGCGCCCGCTAGCAAGTCAGCGGTGATCGCCGCCAGCAGCACGCCGTTGCGGTGGTGACCGGTGGCCAGCCACAGCCCGGCCAGGGGGCCCTCCCCCAGTAGGGGGGCCTCGTCGGGGGTTCCAGGCCTGTAGCCCCACCACCGCTCCATGGGTGGCCAGTTGGCGGCATCGGGCAGCAGGGCGGCGATGCCCGCTTGCAGCTGACGTTGGCCCTGTGGGGTGAGCCCTTCGGCAAAGCCGGCCTCCGGCTCGCTGGTGGCGCCCACAACCAGCAGCCCGTCATCACGAGGCACGAGGTAGGTCCCTGGCCCGAAGACGACGCGTTGGAGGGCCTGCTGCGGCCCCTGCAACGAGAGCATCTGACCCTTGACCGGCGCAACGGGCAGCTGGGGCAACAATTGAGCACTCCAGCTGCCGCAGGCCAGCACGGCTTCGCAGCAGCTCAGTTGCAGCCGCTCGCCGGTGGCCTTCAGCAGCTCCACGGCCTGCAGTTGTGTGTCGCCGATCAGCCGCTCGACCTGGCAACCCTCCTCAAAGGCCACCCCCAGGGCGGTGCAGGCTCGTTCGAGTGCCCGCATCAGGCGGCGGCGGTTGTCGATCTGCCCGTCCTGGACAAACAGCAGGCCGGCTTGCCAGGTGCTGCCGATGCCGGGCACCTCGCGCTCGAGCGCGGCGCGATCGAGCGGTTCACCCCAGGCGCCGGTGGGGTAGGCGTCGCGTTCGGCGGCCGTGGCAAAGGGCACGACGATGCCGCAGGGCCGATAGCCGCAGCTGAGACCGCTGTCGGCCTCGATCTGGGCCACCCAGGCCTGCATGCGCGCCAGGCTGGCCTGACCCAGCCGAAGCAGATCACCCCGCAGACCTTCGGCGTGGGGTGCCAGCATCCCTGCTGCCACAAAGCCAGCGGCCTCCTTGCGGTTGCGGCTGATCACCCGCACGCTGCGGCCCAGGCGGGCCAATTGGTGGGCGATGGCCAGGCCGATCAGTCCGCCGCCCAGTACCAGCACCGCTTCGGCGCGCTCAGTCCTGCCAGAAACCATGGGGCAGCTGCGGGGTGGTGCCGATCAAAGCAGTCGCTCAGGGCGTTGCGCTCGCTGCGGCCTCGTGCTCAGGCTCCTCGCCCTTGAGGCCCAGGCGGCGGCACAGGGCTGGCAGGGTCAGACCCTGGAGCGAGAGATTGACGAGCACCACCAGGAAAATCAGGCCCTCGACTTCGGCCCTCAGTGCAGGAATGGAAGCGGGGTCGACCCCAGGCAATTCGGGAATGGAATGGATCACCGTGTAAGACAGGGCCAACGGCACGGCACCACGCAGTCCGCACCAGGCAACCAAGACATTCTCGCGCCAGCTGAACGGTGAGAGTGGGCTGAAGGCAAAGACGCTCAGGGGTCTGGCAATGAACATCAAGGCCAGCGCTGCGAGAATGCCTTCAGGCAGAACGATCAGAACATTGGCTGGATTGATGATGACGCCAAACAACAGGAAAACCAGCATTTCCATCAAAGTGTTGAACGATTCCAGGCTGTTTTCCAGGACTTCGCTGGTGATGTAGGGGTTGTCGTAAATATCATTGGCGAGGAACATGCCGGTCACGTAGACGGCGATGAAGCCTGAACCGCCCAGCTGTGCGGAAAGCCCATACGCAGCCATGGCAACGGCAATGCCGACAATCAGAATCTGGTCCTTGCCGCTGATGAAATGACGCAGAATGTATTGGCCAAGGTAGGTGAGAATCAGGCCCACCATGATGCCGCTGCCGATCTGTTTCAGAAAGCTCTGGATCTGGCCGGCCATGCCATGGACGACAACATCATTGAGCTGATGTGCGCCTGTGCTTTCGTTGAAGCAGAGGCCAATGATCAGTGTGAGAAAGAGAATGGCCGCCGGGTCGTTCACCGATGATTCGAACTCGAGCAACCTGCGAACCCGTTCGGGTACCGAGCGCCTGACGGAGCTCAGAACGCTCAGGGTCGCGCCGGCATCGGTCGAGCCCAGGCATGCCGCTACGAGCATTGAAAGGCTCAGGGGCAGGGGTTGCAGTAAGGCTGTGCCGAGGAATCCATGACCGCCTAACGCGCTAAAGATCTGAGCAATCCCGTAGATCAGCGAGCCAAAAATCAGGGATGAGACGATCACCCCGCCAACCGCCAAGAGCAGCCCATAGCCCAGAAATTTGCGGATCTGCTGCAGGTTGGTTTTCAGGCCTGCATAAAACAGCAGCATCGTCAGACTGATGATGTGGAGGTTCTCCACGCCTTCGGGCCCGAAAACCCGTTCTTCAGGGTTGATCGCTGCTCCCAGCAGCAACACCCCCAGGATGGCGGGGACCTGCAACTTGCGCGCAAATTTGCTGGCAGCCAGGGTGGCCAGAAAGGCCAGCGCTGCCATCGACATGAGCAGCGGAAAGGGAATTTTGTCCATCAGGGCCGCCATCGCGTCAGCGCTGTGAGCTTCCTTGGCTGTCTCATGAACCGCCGCGAGCAGCGGCCCTGTCCATGTTGAGAACCAGCCCATTCCCGTTCAGTGTCTGCGCAATCCACCTTAAGGGCGGTGCGCAAGCCTGTCTGTTGTTTCAGGCTTGAGGCAGGTTGTTGATCGCTGCGTCAACCTGGGCGGCCAGGTGCTCACTTGTGCCGCGGTTGTTGAGCACAACATCGGCGAGGGGGCGCTTGCGCGCCAGAGGCCATTGGGCTGCCATGCGGGCGCGGGCGTCGGCGATCTTGAGACCGTCGCGTTGCATCAGCCGTTGCAGCTGCTGTGCCTCGTCACAATCCACCAGCCAGGTCTCGCTGCAGAGGGTGTCAAGGCCCGCTTCGAACAGCAGCGGCACCATGAGCACAACCGCAGGTGCGCAGGCCCGTTGCGCCAGTTCGCTGGCGAAGCGCTGCTGCACGATCGGATGCACCAGTTCGTTCAGCCAGGCGCGTGCCGCGTCGTCGTGAAACACCAGACGCCCCAGGGCGGCCCGATCGACGGCGGGCTGGTCAGCGCTGCTGCCCGGTAGCAGCACCCCCCGACCAAAGTGAGCGGCCACGGCTCGGGTGGCTGCTGTCCCCATGGCCAACGCGTCACGGGCGTACAGGTCTGCATCCAGCACGGGCAAGCCGTGTCGTTGCTGCAGCAGGCGGCCCACGCTCGATTTGCCGGTCGCGATGCCCCCGGTCAGGCCGATGCGGCGTTGGCGCCGCAGGTGCGTGTCGTCGTAGCCAGCCTCCAGTTGGTCCATGGGGCGCAGGGTTCCATGACCCCCATAGGATCGGCGCCAGGATCGCAGCAGTAGGGCCTGATGGCAGCGACAACACCGACAGCTCCCCGTGCCGAGGCGGCTGCAGCGGCCTGGGAGGCCGTGATCGGCCTGGAGACCCACGTGCAATTGGGCACCGCCAGCAAGATCTTCACCAATGCCAGCACCGCCTTTGGCGATGACCCCAACAGCCACATCGACCCGGTGGTCTGCGGCCTGCCCGGCACCCTGCCGGTGCTCAACCAGAAGGTGCTCGAGTACGCGGTCAAGGCTTCGCTGGCCCTGAACCTCAACGTGGCCGAACACAGCAAGTTCGACCGCAAGCAGTACTTCTATCCCGACCTGCCCAAGAACTACCAGATCTCCCAGTACGACGAACCCATTGCCGAGGACGGCTGGATCGAGGTCGAGGTGGCTGAAAAGGGTAAGGAGACCTATCTGAAGCGCATCGGCATCGAGCGGCTTCATATGGAAGAAGACGCCGGCAAGCTGGTGCACGCCGGCAGCGACCGCCTGGCGGGCTCCACCCACTCGCTGGTCGACTACAACCGCGCCGGGGTGGCCCTGGCCGAGATCGTCAGCAAGCCCGACCTGCGCACGGGCCGCGAGGCGGCTGAGTATGCCGGCGAAATCCGCCGCATCGTGCGGTATTTGGGGGTGAGCGACGGCAACATGCAGGAGGGCTCTTTGCGCTGCGATGTCAACATCTCGGTGCGGCGCGGCCCCGATGCCCCCTTTGGCACCAAGGTCGAGATCAAGAACATGAACTCGTTCTCGGCCATTCAGAAGGCCTGCGAGTACGAGA
>CAYFMB010000165.1:3583-4493 GCA_964344095.1 uncultured Klebsiella sp. | reverse complement strand
CCAAGGGCTGGTGGCAGGGCCACAGCCACGCCGACCAGAGGCGCATCGAGGCGCTAATCGCCCAGAACGACGGGCCCTTCAAGCACCACCTGGATCGCTTCAAATACGCCGGCCGCTTCGGCACCAGCGGCCGCGAAGAGCAGGAGCTCCACCGCCGCGAGGCCCTGGCGATCCTGCGGCAGTGGAACCAGCAGCTGGGCAGCGCTGGGGCAGGTGGCTGGCTGCTGGGCGCGCAGCCCTCGCTGACCGACTGGGCGATGCTGCCCTTTGTGCGCCAGTTCCGCATCGCCGACCCCGCCGGTTTTGATGCCGAGATGGGCCTGGAGAACCTGCAGGCCTGGCTGCAACGTTTTCTGGCCTCGGCCGAGCTGGCGGCGGTGATGGCAGAACCCTGGGCGACCCGCAGCCCCTGGCGTTCGCCGGGGTGGCTGTATCACCTCGCCCTGACGGACGACTGGCAGGCGGCCCGGGCCGCCACTACCGATTACCGCATCTCCAGCCGCGGCCGCACGCTGGAGGACGTCGGCTTCATCCACCTCAGCGGCGCCCACCAGGTGGCGGGCACGGCTGAGCGGTTCTATGGCGATCTCCCATCTGGAGCTATCACCCTGCTGATCCTCGACCCGGCACGGTTGCAGATGGCCAACCTGGAGGTGCGTCATGATCCGGCACCCGGCACGGGCGAGCTGTTCCCCCATCTCTATGGAGCACTGCCGCTGGCAGCGGTGATCCACAGCGAGCCATGGACACCATGACGACACCCAACCTGCGCGATCTGGAGGCCGATGCCTACCGCCGCGGCCTGCTGCTGCGCCTGCAGGTGCAGCGCCTGGGCCCCCTCACCACGCTGCGGGTCGGCGTGGCCCGGCGCAACGCCAATGCCCTAGTGCTGTTGGGCGAGCTCAAGGGC
>CAYFMB010000165.1:0-3573 GCA_964344095.1 uncultured Klebsiella sp. | reverse complement strand
GAGTTGTTTCCCCATCTCTATGGGCCGCTGCCCTTGGAGGCGGTGGTGCACACGGAAGCCTGGACGCCATGACAGCCCCAAGCCTGCGAGATCTCGAGGCTCAAGCCAGCACCCGAGGCCTGTTGCTGCGGCTACAGGTGCAGAACCTGGGGCCCATCACCACTTTGCGGGTCGGCGTTGCGCGGCGCCATGGCAACGCGTTGGTGCTGTTGGGCGAGCTCAAGGGCTGGGCCCTGCCCAGCGCCGACGGCCTGCGGCTCGACACCATGCGGGTGCAGGGCGAGCAGACCACCGGCGTCGGGCCGTTGATCTGGGCCGCCACCTTTGCCTGGGCGTTGGAGGCCACACCCTGCCGGCGCGCCACGATCCTGGCCATTCGCGACAACGACAGCCAGCACCGCCGTCTGGTGCGCTACTTCAGGCGCGTGGGCTTTGCACCGCTGCGGGAGCTGGGGGCCGGCATCCTCGACCTGGCGCCGCGGCTGATCTGGGGCGGCGCAGGCCTGCTGATGCAGGGCGACTGCACCGAGGGGCTATCGCGGGCAGCGCGGCAGCTGAAGGGGCAGCGAATGAGGCCACCAGGATGATCGCGAGTCCACACCGGGGACTCCACGATTCACTGCATCAGCTGAGATCCAGCACCTGCCAGTGGCCTGAGCGTGGCGATCCCACCCGGCGCAGCCGGCCAGCTGCCTGAAGCGCGGCCAGATGGTTCTCCACCGCACGCGAGCTGAGATCAAGCTTCTGGGCCAGGAGACGCGCCGAGAATTGTGGCGAGGCAGCCAGCAACATCAGGATTCGCTCAGCTGTCGCAGCGGAACCCTGCGCGCTGATCTCCGAACCCATCTCCGAATCCATCTCCGAACCGGCCAATTGCGCAGTGGCCTGCTGCCGGATGGCCTGCTCAAGGGCTGATCCAATCGCCGTAAGCATGAAGCTCACAAAGGGAGTCAGATCCCCCGCCTGGTCAGCCCTGCCCAGGCTGTCGTAATAGGTCTCTTGCCGGTCGCGAACCACCTCCTCAATGGGCAACCAAGCGAGCAACGGCTGCCATCGGCTCAGGATCAGGGTCTGCCAGAGTCGACCGAGGCGACCGTTGCCGTCGGCAAACGGGTGGATGAACTCCAACTCGTAGTGCACGACGCTGCTAGTGAGCAGCGGATGCCAATCGCTGGTCTCCAACCAACCCAACAGATCGTCGACCAGTGCGGGGACGCGCGCGGCGGCAGGAGCCATGTGCACCAGATCAGCACCTCGGTAGATGCCAACACCAGCGCGCCTGAAGCGACCGGGGTGCTCAATCAAACCAGCCATCAACAAGCCATGCGCCTCAAGCAGGTGGCGTTGGCTACTGGGAGTCCAGCGGGGCAAGGCCTCATAGGCAGCAATTGCATTGCGTACTTCCTGAATGTCGCGCAGTGGGCCAATCACCGGCTTGCCGGCAACAATCGCGCTGACCTGTTCAACGCTGAGGCTGTTGCGCTCAATCGCCAGCGAAGCCTGAATCGTGTGGATGCGATTTTCCCTGCGCAGGCGTGGTGATGGCGCCGCTTCTTCTCGCGCGCTCCACCGCCCCAAGGCACCACAAATCTCTGCCACTTGATGCAGCAGCTCCTGACTGAGCGGCAGCGGCGGTGCGTAGGAAGGATCGACTGTCACGCCTCAACGTCCACTGAAGCCGCTGCGGCGGCTCGCTCCTGATGCTCCTTAAGCGTGACGCCGTTGGCATCCTTCCACTCGGTTCGACCATTAGCCGCCCGAGAGAGCAGTGCCATGGCTGCCTGGGAGGGGGAGTTGAACTCGTAATCCTGGGCAAGGATCAAGCCGGAGGCATCCTCAGCAAACACCCCCTGTTGCACCAGCTGCGCTCTGAGCTGAACCCAGGCGGCCGGTGTGGAGTCGACAAAGTCACGTCGAGCAATTGCACCACGCAGCACCGTGAAGCCAGCAGGGGACTCAAATCCCTGACCTGCTGCGCTGGGTCCCCTGAGCTGAAACAGCTGCTGAGCAGAAGCAGAAGGCTTAGCCGAAGCCTGCTCAAACACGCGAAGTCCGAGAACAGGACAACAGAGCAGTAACTCCTCCAGGAAACCATTGGCCTCGGCCAGGTCCATCTCTGCCAGGCTGATCGAGCGCCCCTGCACGGCGTTCTCAAGCCGGCATCGCTTGGCGTCCTGAGCCAAACGGATCAGACGAGCCTCAAGGTGCTGGGCGTGAGCCTTGTTGAGATCGCCATCTTTGGAGGTGAAGCTGTAGGCCGTAGTCCAGAACTCCCTCGACTGGTGCTGCTCCAACCTGCGCCCAAGCGGATCGGCTTCACCGATGTAAACGCGATCGGCACCGCCTTCAGGATCAGGACCGAGAAGCACGTACACGCCAGGGCGAGCGGACTCATCACGTTCGCTGAATTCCTTGAGCTGGGAGCGGGGAATGACAAAACCGATGCCACTCCAGTTCGTCTTCTCCACGATGCGCATTCCCTCAGGCTGCCCTGAGGGGACAAACAGGCGGAGGGCAAAGGGACGAACCATTTCAGTCTTTGTAAAGGCCGCAATCCAGAACCAAACTTCAGGACAAAAGGCGTTTGTCTAATGACCTTGAAGAGTCAGGGCGTGACTGTCACCACTTTCACCCCCCGCGTGATAACTGCTGCGCACCAGCGGCCCTGAGCGCACCTCGGCAAAGCCGAGCTCGCGCGCAATGGCACCCAGTTCATCAAACTCTTCAGGGCTCCAGTAACGCGCCACCGGAATATGCGCCAGCGACGGCCGCAGGTACTGGCCCAGGGTGAGGCGCTGGCAATCGGCAGCGCGCAGATCGCGCAGAGCAGCGATCACCTCATCTCGGCTTTCGCCCAGTCCCAGCATCAGCCCACTTTTGGTGGGGATCTGGGGTGCCAGCTCGCGGGCCGCCGCCAACAGACCCAGCGAGCGCTGGTAGGTGGCGCCTCGGCGCACCTCGCCCTGCAACCGCTCGACGGTTTCGAGGTTGTGGTTGAAGATAGCCACCCCAGAAGTCGGGGGTGAGCACCTCGATCAACACCTCCGGGGTACGCCGGCGGATTGCCGCCATGGCACCGGTGAACAATGAGGCGCCATGGTCAGCCAGATCGTCGCGGGCCACCGCCGTGAGCACCACATACGACAACCCCAGGGTCGCCACGGCGCCTGCAACCCGCTCACTCTCGGCGCCATCGACGGGTTCAGGCGCCAGCCCCTTGTCGACCTGGCAGAAGGCACAGCTGCGGGTGCAAATGGAGCCTCCCAGCAAAAACGTAGCGGTACCGGCGGCGTAGCACTCGGCCCGATTGGGACAGCGGCCCTCTTCGCAGATGGTGTGCAAGCGCTGCTGCTTGACCACCCCCTGCACCCGCTCCAGCTCGCTGGCGTTGCCAATGGGCGAGCGGATCCAGCTCGGCAGCCGCTCAGCCGGGGCGATGGCGCTGTAGCGCGTGGTTCTGGTCATCGCCTTACTCCACTCACTCCACCGCCCGGCGGCCCTCAAAGGCACGGGCCAGAGTCACCTCATCGGCGTACTCGAGCTCGCTGCCCATGGGCAGGCCGTAGGCGATGC
>CAYFMB010000164.1:0-4532 GCA_964344095.1 uncultured Klebsiella sp. | reverse complement strand
GGTCGCGCAAACACTGCATTCAGAGAAGCTCGGGAGCGACGAAGGCAAGGAGTTGAGGAAAGCCCCTCAGCCAGCAGGCAACCCCAAGCGTGGGTTTCTAAAGTGAGTTCAGCGGATGATCTCAAGGCCCAATGAGCAGCGAAGCCACCATCACGGAAGCCACCACAGCGGAAGGCAACGACCCCCGTGCCCTGACCCTCGAGAACGTGGAGCGCACCCTCGACGAGCTGCGCCCCTACCTGATGGCCGATGGCGGCAATGTCGAAGTGGTCGAGATCGACGGCCCCATCGTCAAGGTGCGGCTCCAGGGTGCCTGCGGCAGCTGCCCCAGCAGCACCATGACCCTCAAAATGGGCATCGAGCGCAAATTGCGCGAGGCCATTCCCGAAGTCTCCGAAGTGGTGCAGGTGCTCTGAAGCCCTGCAGGGGCACTGGCCCCTCCCCCTTAGGCTGCCGGACACCCTTGCCCCACCTGGCCCCGTGCTCGATCAGCGGCTGCTGCGCGACAACCCTGAGCTGATCACCGCCCAGCTGGCTCGTCGGGGCATGCGTGTCGATCTCACCGCGATTCAGCTGATCGCCAAACAAGAGCGCAACTTGGAGCAGCAGCGCAGCGAGCTGCAGGCCGAGGGCAATCGCATCGGTAAACAGGTGGGCCAGCTGATTCAGGGCGGGGCTGATCCCAAGGGCGCCGAGGTGCAGGCCTTGCGCGATGGCGGCAACCGCATCAAGGCCCAGGTGTCCTTGCTCGAGGAAGAGGAAAAGGCCCTTGAACTGAAGCTGCGCGAGCAACTGCTCACCTTCCCAAACCTGCCTGCCGCCGAGACCCCTGACGGGGCCAACGAAACCGAAAACGTCGAGGTGCTGCGCTGGGGCGATCCACGCACGCCAAAGGCAGGAGAAACCCTGCAGGAGCACTGGCAGATCGCCGAGCGGCTCGGTCTGTTTGAAAGCGAGCGCTCGGTGCGCATCGCCCAGAGCCGCTTTGTCACCCTGATGGGCTCCGGGGCCCGGCTGGAGCGAGCCCTGATCAGCTTCATGCTCGATCTGCACGGCGGCAAGGGCTACACCGAGGTGCTGCCGCCGATTCTGGTCAATAGCGCCAGCCTCACCGGCTCGGGCCAGCTGCCCAAATTTGCCGAGGAGAGCTTTCGCTGCGCCGAAGACGACCTCTGGCTGACCCCTACCGCCGAGGTGCCGGTGACCTCGCTCCATCGCGGCGAGGTCATACCAGCCGAGCAACTGCCCTTGCGGTATGTGGCTTACACGCCCTGCTTCAGGCGCGAGGCGGGCAGCTATGGCCGCGACACCCGCGGCCTCATCAGGCTGCACCAGTTCAACAAGGTGGAGCTGTACTGGTTCTGCAAACCAGAAGACTCGGCTGCGGCCCATCAACAGATCACCGCCGACGCTGAGGCGGTGCTGCAGGCGCTTGCGTTGCCCTACCGCAAGATCGAGCTCTGCACCGGTGATCTGGGCTTCTCGGCCCAGCGCACCTACGACCTGGAGGTCTGGCTGCCGGGTGCGGCTGCCTACCGGGAGATTTCAAGCTGCAGCGTCTGCGGTGACTTCCAGGCGCGGCGCAGCAGCATCCGCTTCAAAGAAGGCAAGGGCACCCAGCTGGTGCACACCCTCAACGGCAGCGGCCTGGCCGTGGGCCGCACCATGGCGGCGCTGCTGGAAACCGGGCAGCAGGCCGACGGTTCGGTGGTGCTGCCGAAGGCGCTGGTGCCCTACTTCGGCAGCGAGCGCATTGCCGCGCCCTGAGGTGCTGCAGAGCGACTAGCGTCGCTCCAGTCGTGGCGATCCTGCAGCGCATGGGTGTTCTGGCTGCATTGGCGATCCTGGCCGGCCTCATCGTTGTGCATGAGACAGGGCACTTTCTGGCGGCCACCCTGCAGGGCATTCGCGTCAGCAGCTTTTCAATCGGCTTTGGTCCGGTGCTGATCGAGCGGCGCCTGCACGGGGTCCAGTTCGCCCTGCGTGCGATCCCGCTCGGGGGCTTTGTCGGCTTTCCCGACGACGAGGAAGACAGCGCAATCGCTGCCGATGATCCCGATCTGCTGCGCAACCGCCCCCTGGCCCAACGCGCCCTGGTGATCGCTGCAGGGGTGATCGCCAACCTGCTGCTCGCCTGGGCCGTGCTGCTAGCCCAGGGGCTGGTGGTCGGAATTCCCTCTGGCTTCAGCACCAGCCCAGGGGTGCTGGTGAGCGGGGTGCAGCAGGGACAGGCGGCGGCGGCGGCGGGACTCAGCGCCGGCGACCGCATCACCGCACTGGCGGGCCAAAACCTGGGAGGCGGTCAAAGCGCGGTGGCTGCCTTGGTCGATCAGATCAGGACGGCTCCAAACCAGACCCTGCCGCTGCAAGTGGAGCGCAACGGCCAGGTTCTGAGCTTGAGACTGACCCCCAGCGATCTGGGCGGCGTGGGCCGCATCGGCGCCCAGTTGCAACCGAACGGCGTTGAAACCTATCGACCTGCACGCGGCCCGCTCGAACCGCTGCGCCAGGCCAACCATGATTTCGTGCTGCTGCTCAAGCGCACGATCGATGGCTTCACCACCCTGCTGACCCATTTCGGCAGCACAGCCAGTCAGGTATCAGGACCGGTCAAGATTGTCGAGATGGGCGCATCACTGGCCAGTCAGGGCGGCAGCAGCCTGTTTCTGTTCACCGCGTTGATCTCGATCAATCTGGCGGTGCTCAATGCCCTGCCCCTGCCCTTGCTCGACGGTGGCCAGTTTGTGCTGTTGCTGCTCGAAGGGCTGCGGGGACGGCCCTTGCCTGAACGCTTTCAAATGGCCTTCATGCAATCGGGATTCGTGTTCCTGGTGGGGCTGAGCCTGGTGCTGATCGTCAAGGACACCAGCCAGCTGGCCGTGGTTCAGCAGCTACTGAGCCGCTGAACGGTGCAACAGGTGGGGGGGTAAGCTGACGGGCTACCTCCTGAGACCAAGCAAGCCGGATGGCGAAGAAGTCGATGATTGCGCGCGATGCCAAGCGCAAGAAAATGGTCGAGCGCTTTGCCGCCAAGCGTGCTGCCCTCAAGGCCGCATTTGAGGCCGCCGCTGATCCGATGGAGCGTCTCGAGATTCACCGCAAGATTCAGGCTCTGCCGCGTAACAGCGCACCCAGCCGTCAGCGCAACCGCTGCTGGGCAACCGGCAAGCCCCGCGGTGTGTATCGCGACTTCGGCCTGTGCCGCAACCAGCTGCGCGAACGCGCGCACAAAGGCGAGTTGCCTGGCGTGGTCAAGTCAAGCTGGTGAGACGCCGCTGATTGGCAACCTCTCGGCTGTTGCATGCGCCTCCGCGGAGGCGCTTTTTTGTTGTCAGAACGAACAAGTCTGAGCAGCGCCAAGCCTGAAAAAAGACCAAAGTCCGACAGAGCCAGTGGTTCGGATGCGAGAATGGGCTTTGACAAAAAGGACATAAAGCCCAGTGCAAGGACAGACTCAGTCGATCTCCTTCGATGGTCGGGAGATCCGGCTGACCACCGGTCGTTTTGCCCCCCAGGCCGGGGGCTCGGTCATGGTCGAGTGCGGGGATACCGCGGTTCTGGTGACCGCTACCCGTTCTGGTGGCCGTGAAGGCATTGATTTTCTGCCCCTGATCTGCGATTACGAAGAACGGCTTTATGCCGCCGGTCGCATTCCCGGGAGCTTCATGCGGCGCGAGAGCCGTCCGCCCGAGCGCGCCACCCTGATCGCCCGGCTGATCGACCGGCCAATGCGCCCCCTGTTCCCGGGTTGGATGCGCGATGACCTGCAGATCGTCGCCACCTGCCTGTCACTCGATGAGCGTGTACCTCCCGATGTGCTGGCGGTGACCGGCGCCTCGATGGCCACCCTGCTGGCCAAGATTCCGTTCCACGGCCCCATGGCTGCCGTGCGTGTCGGCCTGCTGGGTGACGACTTTGTGCTCAACCCCAGCTACCGCGAGATCGAACGCAGCGACCTCGATCTGGTCGTGGCCGGCACACCCCAGGGCGTGATCATGGTCGAGGCAGGTGCCAATCAGCTGCCGGAGCAGGATGTGATCGAAGCGATCGACTTCGGCTATGAAGCGGTCGGCGAACTGATCAAGGCTCAACAGGATCTCCTGAAGACGCTGGGCATCGAACAAGTGATCCCCGAGGCCAAGGCCGACGATGACACCCTGCCGAAGTATCTGGAGAAAGAGTGCGCCAAAGGCATTGGCGAAGTCCTGAAGCAGTTCTCCCAGACCAAGGGTGAGCGCGACGAGAAGCTTGACGCGATCAAGGCCGAGGTGGCCGGCAAGATCGATGGCCTCAAAGAGGACGACGCCATCAAGGTGGCGGTCAGCAGCAACAGCAAAGCTCTCGGCAACAGCTACAAGTCACTGACCAAGAAGCTGATGCGCGAGCAGATCATCAAGGAGGGCGTGCGCGTCGATGGCCGCAAACTCGACGAGGTGCGCCCGATCCAGGCTGCAGCTGGCGTGCTGCCCAAGCGCGTGCACGGTTCGGCCCTGTTCCAGCGGGGTCTGACCAGGTGCTCTCCTGCGCCACCC
>CAYFMB010000163.1:0-4573 GCA_964344095.1 uncultured Klebsiella sp. | reverse complement strand
CTGCTGAAGCGGCGATGCTGGCCGGTCAGCGGGCCACGCTGGAGAGCCTGGATGGTTGCCTGACCTCAGCCAACCTGTTCTCTGCTCAGGAAGCTGCCGCTGCATTGCCAGTCAACGAGGCTCTCATCGCTTATGTCCTCGATCTTTTGACTGCTAGCCGGGTTACCGGCACGGGTCACCCACCGTTGTCACCGCGTGCGGGACTGGGTCTGCTGGCTGCGGCTCGTGCCTGGGCCTATCTGGAGGGTGCCACCTTTGTGACCCCTGACCATGTGCAGGCGGTGTTTGCTGCCGTGGCGGAGCACCGCCTCGATGGCGGCCAGCCCAGCGCCCAGCGCGGCCGGTTGAGTGCTGGTTTGTTGGCTCAGGTTGATGCGGTTCGTTAAGCGTTGGTGGCATGGTCTGGAGCGGCGCCTCAGCCGTCGTGAACCACAGCTGCACTTGGGTTTACGCAATCTCTACATCGTGCCGAGCACGTTTGCAGGGCTGTGGATGCTCAGTGGTGCGGTTCTCTATGTGGTGGGCATCAACAGCCGCAGCAATGGCCCGGTTTTGTTGGCGCTGCTGCAGTTGGCGCTGCTGTTGCTCACTCTGTTTTTGACCCATCTGAACCTGCAGGGCCTGGAGTTGCGCCTGCTGGAGGTGGGCCCCAGCTGTGCCGATGAAGCGGCGCTGCTGCCTCTGTTGGTCAGGTCGCGCCAACCCAGGCCAGGCCTCAAGCTGCGCTGGTTAAGCCCGGGTCAGGTTCAGGAATTGGTGCACCTGCCGGTGGGCGAGTCGCGGCTGGTGGTGCCCTGGCAACCCGCCCAACGCGGCCTGCAACGACCGGGTCGGCTGCTCATCCACACCACGGCACCGCTGGGATTGTTTCGTTGTTGGGCGTATTGGGAGCCGCCATTCGATCTGGCCATTGCCCCGGCGCGTCGAGCGGGCCCCGTGCGGGAGCTGCAGCGCCCCAGTCGTGGCCAGCCCAGCACCGCGCTGCACGGCGGCAGCGGCAGCGATCACTTTGAGGAACTGCGCCCTCTGCGTCCGGAGGAGGGCTTGCAACGGGTCGCCTGGAAGACATTGGCCCGTGGTCAGGGCTGGTACGGCAAGCGTTTTGCGGCCGAGCAGGCGGCCGAGCTGTGGTTGGCGCCAGCGCCTGGGCTGCCGGCCGAGCAGGCTCTTGAGCACCTCTGCGAGCGGCTCTGCCGCGGCCTCGATGCCGGCGAGCGGTTGGGGTTGCTGCTGGATGGCGGGGTTGAGATTGCCCCCGGCAGTGGCGAGGCCCAACGGCGCCGCTGTCTGCAGGCTTTGGCGGTGGTACCCACATGACCAGCGCCCTGCTGCTGCAACAGGGTTGCCTGGCGCTGCTGTGGCTGCAGCTGCTGCTGCAGGGCCAGCTGCAGACACTGGTGGCCCTTGCTCTGCCCCTGTTGCTGCTGCTGACGCTGCGGCAACGCAGGCTGCCGCGAGCCGTGGTGCTGGCGCTCACGGCGGCAGGGCTGCTGTTGTGGGGCGCCGGTGCCTCTCTGGGTGATCGCAGTGCCCTGCTGGCTAGTGCCTGCAATCTGCTTTGGCTGCTCTGTGGCCTCAAGCTGCTGGAGGCCCGCAGCCATCACGAGCGGTGCCGCGTCTCGCTGCTGCTGCTGCTGGCGGTTGGCCTGGCCGGTGTGGCTGAACAGTCGTTGCTGGCCAGCCTGCTGCAGGGACTTTGTGCCCTGCTGGCTCTCACGGCCTTGCTGGCGCTCGAGGGGGGACCACTGCCGCTGGGCCGTCTGCTGCGCCGCAGCAGCGCGCTCGTGGGGTTGGCGCTGCCGCTGCTGCTGGTCACGTTTGTGTTGCTGCCGCGTTTGCAGCCGCTGTGGAGCCTGTCGCTGGGCACGCAAGGCCGTACTGGGCTGTCGCAGCGCTTGGCCCCAGGCGAGCTGGCAAGCCTCGTGCAGGACGACAGCCTCGTCGCCCGGGTCAGCTTTGCCAGTGGCAGCCCGCCGCCGCCCCAGCAGCGCTACTGGCGTGTGTTGGTGCATCGGCACTTTGATGGCAACGGCTGGAGTGCGGATCCAGCGACGCCCCAGCCAGTGTTGGCGCTGCCGCCACCGTCGCCAGAGGCTGCGCTGCTGCAGCGCTGGTTGGTGGAACCGAGCAGCCTGCGCCAGCGCCCCTGGGCCGGTGTCGGTTTACCCACGCCGGTATCAGGCCTGCAGCTGGGCCTGGCTGGCACCTTGCAGACAGCCAAGCCCACGGCCGAGCGCAGCCTCTATGCGCTTGTGGCAGCCCCGGGGTCGGGGTTGTGGCAGCAGCTGGCACCCACGGCTGTTGACCTGCAGTTGCCGCCCGCGGCCAATCCGCAGTTGCGAGCCCTGGGTCAGCGCTGGGCGCGTGAGGGGGCCACAGCCGAGGCACGGCTGGCCCTGGCGCAGCAGTGGTATGTGCAGCAGGGTTTTCGCTACACGCTCGAGCCCGGTGCCCTGGGCAGCATCGATCCATGGGATCACTTTTTGTTTGAGACCCGGGCGGGCTTCTGCGAGCACTTTGCCGCCAGCTTTGCGGCCCTGATGCGCGCTGCCGGTGTGCCGGCGCGGGTCGTGGTCGGCTACCAGGGCGGCGTCTGGCAGCAGCCCCTGGGCTCTCAGCCCTACCTGGAGCTGCGCAACAGCGACGCCCATGCCTGGAGCGAGGTGTGGCTGCCGGCGCGCGGCTGGGTGGCGGTGGATCCCACGGCCTGGGTTGTGCCCGAGCGGGTGCGCCGCTCTCTGGCTGACAGCCTCAGCGCTGCCGATCGCCAGCGCCTCAGCCGGCCTGCACCCGGCTGGCTGGCGGCTGTTGCCAGCCAGTGGAGCGGGCTCGACTACCGCTGGCAGCTGTGGGTCATGGGTTTCGACCGGCAGCGCCAGCTTCAACTGTTGGGCAACAGCCCCTGGCAGGGCCTCTGGGCGCTGGCGGCCATGGCCGTGGCGTTGGCGGCTGCCCTGCTGCCGTTGCTGGGGCTGCTCCAGCGTCAGCGCGGCGGGCCCGATCAGGCCCGCCGGCAGTTGGAGAGGTTGCTGCGCCAGCTGGAGCGCCGCGGTTATCGATTGGAACCGGGAGAAAGTTTGCGTCTTTACTGCTTGCGGATCGCTGCTCGTGAACCGCTTCTGGCCGATGCCCTCTTGGCTTTGGAGTCTGTTTATGCGCAGTGGCGTTTTTCCCCCGGCGTTCTCACAGCCCGGCAGCGCCGTGAGCAACTGGCTGCTCTGCGTTTAAGGGTGAAGGCTGTGCTCAGCGGCCTGTCGCGTTTGAAAGCGCTATAAACAAACGGCCATCCTGCTTGGCACATGGGCACTGCAACGGACAGGCGTTGGTCTTTGGCTTTGGCAGTGTTGCTGCCCCTACTGCCGGCTGCCCGTCCTGTCGCCGCTGCCAGTGCCAACGATGTCATGCGTCTGTTGGAGCAGCACCGTTGTCCGGGGTGTCTGTTGCAGGATGCCGATCTGGTCCATGCAGACCTGCGTGATGCAGACCTGCGCAAAGCACAGTTGCAGCGCGCCAACCTCAGTGGGGCGCGGCTTGATGGCGCCAAACTTCAGGGTGCTGATTTGCGTTTCATCAGCCTGCAGGGGGCATCGCTCCGTGGAGCCGATCTGCGTGGAGCGTTGCTTGACGGTGCCGATCTGCGCCAGGCCGACCTCAGCGATGCCGTGCTGGATCACGGGGCTCTCGTGCGCACCCATTGGGATCAGGCGCTCGGCATCAATCCAGCCGAGGCATTCAGCTACGCCGAACTTCACAATGCCGGTGTGACTGCTGCCAGGCAGGGTCGTTATCCCCAAGCCGAGCAGTTCTTCAATCAGGCGATTAGCAAGCAGCCACTCGCCGCTGTGAGTTGGTTGGCCCGGGCGATTTGCAGGTCTGAGCAGGGCAAGACTGCCAGCGCGGTCGCCGACTTTGATTACGCGGCGACGCTTTATGCCCAGGGAGGTGAACTCGAGATTGCTGCCGACATCCGACGCACCCGTGAGAAGGTTCAGCAGCCTCCGCCAGGTCCCGAGGGCAAGGGGGGCAACGGCAAGGGCATGGCGGCGATGTCTGGAGCTTTGGCAGCGTTCAAGGTGCTTGCACCGATTGCGGCGCGAGCGTTCATGCCCATTCCCTTTTAGGGCGACCTTGGTATCAGTTCCAACCAGCGCTTGGCAGCGACAGGCCAGACCAGCCAGCCACCCTCATCAACGCGGTAGCGCAATTGCGCGGGTTGGTTCGTTCTGAGTCGCAAGCCATCACGCAGGCGAATGCGTCGCTGGTCTCCGGGTCTGAGCGTGTCTTGCCACACCAGCTCTCCATGGCGGGTGGTGACCTCCACCCAGCTGGTCTGTTGACTCTCCAGATCCAGCACACTGTGCGGATCGCCGGCCACGGTCACCGTCTTTCCGGTTGTGAGGTGTGGCGTTCTCAGCGGTGCAACCGTGACAGGTTTTGTTTGCACCGAGGTCAGCGTGCCGTGGATCCAGGGTCTGAGGAAGCCCGCAGCCAGGGCGATCAGACAGGCCGTTAATGTCAGCCATCCCCAGGTCGGCAGGTTTCGCAGGTCTGGGCTGCGGCGTGAGCCGCTGAG
>CAYFMB010000162.1:0-4601 GCA_964344095.1 uncultured Klebsiella sp. | reverse complement strand
CACCTTTGAAGGTGAGGAAATCGCTGTAGGCCGCCCAGTTACCGGTGAAGAAGGCGTTGATGCCAGCACCGAAACCGGGGAACAGCTGGGTCAGCAGATCCTGGTTGAGGAATTCGTGCGGCAGAGGAATGTCAGCCACCGAAGCGATGGTCTTGCCGTTGAGCGCCAGCGGCTTGCCGGCGTCGATGGCATCCATCAGCGCGGTGGTGGGCAGGGACACGTGAATGAGGTGTCCAGCCCAGGACAGGGAGCCCAGACCAAGCAGACCGGCCAGATGGTGGTTGAGCATCGACTCAACGTTCTGGAACCACTCGAGCTTGGGAGCTGCCTTGTGGTAGTGGAAGACGCCGGCGTTGAGCATCAGGCCGGCCATCACCAAAGCGCCGATGGCCGTGGCCAGCAGCTGGGTCTCGTTGGTGTAACCCCAGGCGCGCCACATGTGGAACAGGCCTGAGGTGATCTGGATGCCGTGGAAGCCGGCACCGACATCACCGTTGAGGATTTCCTGGCCGAAGATCGGCCAGACAACCTGTGCACTGGGTTTCACGTGCAGAGGATCGGCCAGCCATCCGGTGTAGTTGGAGAAGCGCGCGCCATGAAAGAAGGCGCCGCTCAGCCAAATGAAGATGACGGCCAGGTGCCCGAAGTGGGCCGAGAAGATTTTGCGAGAAACCTCTTCGAGGTCACTCGTGTGGCTGTCGAAATCGTGAGCGTTGGCGTGGAGGTTCCAAACCCAGGTGGTGGTTTTGGGACCTTTGGCGAGGCTGCGGTCGAAGTGTCCAGGCTTTTCGAAAAGCTCGAACGTGGCCGGAACGGGGTTCCGGTCGACCATGGCTTTCGCCGTTTTCCCACGCTCTGGTGGGCTGATGGTCATCGAGTGGTTCCTCGAGGGACGGAGTCGAGGTGGGGGTCCACCCCTGTCGACGATCCGGAGATCGCCATGGGCCCCATGGACGAGCGAAGGACCGAGGTCTTCCACCTGACCATGGGCGCCAGCCGGAAGCGACCCGCGAATTCGCGAAACCGCCGATCACAGCTGGTGCTTGGGGCCCCAGATAGGGGACCGCTGGCGGCACTATAGGGGCGTCAATCAAGCTGATTGGCGCTGCAGTTACAAAGGTTCAATCCCCGCGGTTCCCAGACAGTGACTGGGCTTTGCCAAGCGGTAAGAAACAGCGAAAATGCTGCGATTCCAGCTGGTTTTGTATTGCTCACGGCAAATCTTTGCCGCTTAGTCAACAGCAATCCAGGGCTTTGACGCTCTGTCAAGACGGCGGAGCACTGAAGCCGCACAATGACAACAACGTTTAGATCTGGCGCCGTGTGATGGGGGGCAGCACAGCAGCGACCGAACAGCAGCGGTCACCGTGGCGCAGCCCCCCGCGCCTCTGGGGCATGGTCATCAGCCTGCTCCTTGCCGCGGTACTGCTCATCCCCCTCCCTGCTGGGAGCAGCCAAGCCTGGGCCTGGACCCTGCCGGGACAGCAGCAGCGCCCCAGCACGAGCCCGCTCGCGCCCACGAGCCCAGGCGGCCGTCTTCAGGAGAGCGCTCCACCGCTGGCCGTGCAGCAGCTCCAGGAGGTGCTCGCCGAGCATCTGCCGCAGGTGGAGGTCGTCAGCCCACGTGATGGAGCCCTGCTCCCCGATGGCCCGTGGACGTTGCGGGCGAGAGTCAGCGACTGGCCTCTCGCTGATGCGGGCGAGCTGGGCCTCGGCGCCCATGTTGTGGTTCAGATCGACGATCAGCCAGCGCAGGTCCTCGCCGGCAGCGCTGAGGCGCTTGCTCTGGAGTTGCCGGCGCTAAGGCCAGGCAGCCACCGCATCAGCGTGTATGCAGTCAAACCATGGGGAGAGGTGGTCAAAAGTCCTGGAGCCATCAGCCAGATCCGGGTGCATCGCGTCGCCGCGAACCCCCTGCAGGTGCCCGCGCCGGGCAGCCCCCAACTGCTGGCTGTAAGCCCAGGCAGCAGACCCCAGGGTGAACCGGTGCTGCTCGACTGGATCCTGCTCGATGCCCCGCTGCAGAACCTGCGACCGGGCGATGGCAGCTGGCGGCTGCGGGTCAGCGTCAATGGCGACAGCTTCCTGGTCGATCAGAACGTGCCCCTCTGGCTCAAAGGCTGGCGACCAGGCAGCAACAGCTTGCTTCTGGAGCTCGTCGACGGGCTGGGTGCCCCCCTCAATCCACCCTTCAACAGCCTCGTGCAGGAGGTGACGCTCAGCCCCGTTGCCGCAGAACGGCCCCGTTGGCTGAACGGACGCCTCAGCGAGCAGGAGCTCGATCTGTTGCTGGGCCGCGTCACTCCGGCCCAGCTGGCCGCCACAGAAACGAGCCCAGCAATCGAGGAGAAGGAGGAGCCGGCCCCGGAACCAGACCACGCCGAGGCCCAGACAGCGGCCGAGTCCACCAACCAAGCCGACGGGGAGACCCAGACAACTGGATCTGGGCTGCTATCCGAACAGACCACTGAAAACGAAACATCTCAGGCGGAACCCATCAGTCCCGCCGAAGCGCTCGATTCAGCCGATCAGGAGGATTCAGCCGAAGCGCTCAATCCACAGAACAGCACGAGCGAGGCAACGGAGGATGGGAGCTCTGACCCACTGGACGAAGTGACCAGCAGCGATCAGGAGGCCCAGAGCAGTGACAGCGCGCCCAGTCAGGCTCCTGAGCGCAGCAGGAGCAGCACCCCTCTGGAAGGCACCGCCCGAGATCTGGTCAACGCCGACGGGTCGTTGATCCAACCCAGGCCCGCCGGCCCGCTGAGTGGGCTGCGCCAGCGGTTCAGCTCATGAACAGCAGCATTGCGGTCTGGGGGCTGGGGTTTAGCGCCGGGGCCCAGCCCCTGCTGCAGCGGCTGCAGCAGTTAGGACTGATCGAGGCGGTTGTCCTCAGCGGGTCCGATCCTGCACCGGACAAGGTTCTGCAGCAGCAATGGCCCCACGCCCGGGGCTTTGTGGTGGTGGGTGCCTGCGGGCTGGTCACCCGGCTGATTGCGCCGCTGCTGCAAGGCAAGGACAACGATCCAGCAGTGGTGGTGCTCGATCAGCAGGGCCAGCACGCCATTCCACTGCTGGGGGGCCACAGCGCCGGCGCCGAAGCCCTAAGCCAGCAACTTGCGGCCGCCCTCGGAGGCAAAGCCGTGCTCACGGGGCACAGCGCCGGCCAGGGGCAACTCTCACTCGATGCCTTTGGCCAAGGCTGGGGTTGGCAGCGCGGCAGCGGCGACTGGAGCGCCCTAATGAAGGGGTGCGCCCAGGGCCAGCCGCTGCACTGGCACCAGCAGAGCGGCCTGCCCCTGTGGCAGCAACTGCCTGGCCGCGAAACGCTGAGCCTCGAGCCCAGCAGCTCTGGCTCAACCGCTGACCTGGTGATCAGCGCCGAGCTGGGCTCGGGTTGCCGCTGGCACCCGCCGCAGCTGTGGCTCGGCATCGGCTGCGAGCGCAACACCAGCCTGAGCGTGCTGAAGCGCCTGGTGCAGCAGAGCCTGGCGGCCGCAGGCCTGGCCGAAGCCGCCGTGGCTGGTCTGGCCAGCATCGACCGCAAGGGCGACGAGCCTGCCCTGCTGCAGTTGGCCGAGCAGCGTGGCTGGCCGCTGCGCCTGTTTGAAGCAGAGCAGCTGGCCGCGGTTGCGGTGCCCAACCCGTCAGCGGTGGTCGCTGCAGAGATGGGTACACCAAGCGTTGCCGAAGCCGCCGCCCTGCTGGCCGCAGGGCCCGACGCTGTCCTGCAACTGCACAAGCGCGTCGAGCGGGCCAGCCCTGGTGAACATGGTGCCGCCACCCTGGCGGTGGCTGCCGCAGCCAGTCAATGGGCCCCCCAACGCGGCGGTCTGCAGCTGATCGGCAGCGGCCCAGGCAGTTTGGGCCTGCTCACCCCCGAGGCGCGCGAAGCCCTGAGCCGCTGCAGCGTCTGGGTGGGCTACAGCCTCTACCTCGATCTGTTGGAGCCGCTGCGGCGGCCCGATCAGCTGCGCCGCGACGGCCAGCTCACACGCGAGCGCGACCGCTGCGCCGAGGCCCTCAAGCTGGCCTGCCAAGGGGTGCAGGTGGCACTGATCTCATCGGGAGACAGCGGCATCTACGGCATGGCTGGCCTCGCCCTTGAGCTGTGGCTGGCCCTGGCGGAGGGCGAACGCCCCAGTTTTGCTGTACACCCCGGCATCTCTGCGGTGCAGCTGGCGGCGGCCCGTTGCGGAGCGCCGCTGATGCACGACTTCTGCACCATCAGCCTCAGTGATCGGCTCACCCCCTGGGAGGTCATCGAACGCCGCCTGATCGCCGCGGCCCAGGGAGACTTTGTCGTGGCGCTGTACAACCCCCGCTCCCAAGGCCGGACCTGGCAGCTGGAACGTGCCGTGGAGCTGCTGCAACAGGAACGTTCAGGGTCGATCCCCGTGGCATTGGCCCGCCAGCTCGGCCGAGCTGACGAGGCGATCAGCCTGCACACCCTGGCCACCCTGCCGATCGAACTGGTCGACATGCTGACCCTGGTGTTGATCGGCAACAGCAGCACCCGTGCTGACGCCGACCGCCTGGTGACCCCGAGGGGCTATCCCGGCGCCGAGCTCAGCTGAAAGTCGGGATGACAGGATTCGAAC
>CAYFMB010000161.1:0-4635 GCA_964344095.1 uncultured Klebsiella sp. | reverse complement strand
TCAAGGTGAGCTGGCTCGACGATGGTCACCAGACCGTGCGCTTGTTTCCCTACGGCCTGTCGCGGGCCGATGTCGAGGCGGCGATCCTGGCTGGTCCTTAACCCCCTTGCCATGATGGGTGGGTACGCCGCGCTGCTGGGGCCAAGCCATGGCACCCACCCCGTCGGGTCCTCAGGACCGCTCTGACCGCTCCAAACGCCAACGCTCGCGGCGCTTTTTGGCGCCTGAGGAATTAAGCAAGCGCTGGTCTCAGCGCGGCATCTGCCGCGCCTGGGGCCCCGGTGAAGTGTTTGCTGAAGGGCAGTGGCAGTCGATACGGGTGCAGTTGGAAGGGCAAGGGTGGAATCCATCCCAGATCGCGCTGGTGCACGATCAATTGCGCCAGGGTTGGCCGCTGGCGATCGCCAAGCGGCATGCCGCGCGTCTGTCGGGCCACTGTCCGATCAAGGACCAGCTGGATCACTGAGCCGCGGGCCCTGCCTGATTGGGTTTCAGCGGCAGACTTCGGAACGACGGTCTCCAGCGGCGGCGAAGGGGCCGCAGTTGAACCAGCGCACCGCGGAGACCTCAATGTCGGTGAACAGCACCAGCAGAGTGCCGCAGAGAAACAGCACAGCCAGGCTGATCAGAGTGGTGCGCTGATTCATCGACGCGGCAGACGGGTCGGTTCAGGCTAGTGGGCCTGCTGCCAACCGCTGCGCCAGTTGCTGTTCTTGCCAGAGCGCGGCCAGGTCCTCGGCTCGCAATGGGTCGAGCCGGGGCAGCTGGGCCAGCACCGGTACCCCGCTGAGCTGCTCCAGCGTGCGGGGGTTGTCGGGGTGGGGTGGCCCGTTGAGCACCAGACCCAGCAGGGGGATCTGATAGTGCCGGAGGGCGGCGATTGAGAGCAGGCAATGGTTGAGGGTGCCCAGGCCGCTGCGCCCTACCAGCACCACCGGCAGTTGCCAGCGCTGCAGCTGTTCGATCTGAAGCCAGTCGCGCCGCAAGGGCACCAGCAGCCCTCCCGCCGTTTCGATCACCAGCGCGCCCGCCTGCGCTGGCAGGCGCAGGCGCTCCGGGTCCAGGCGAACGCCATCGATCTCGGCTGCCCAGTGGGGTGACACGGGCTGGCTGAGCCGGTAAGCCTCGGGGATCAGCCGCTGGGCCGGCAGGTTCAGCAGCTGTTGCACCCGCTCGCTGTCGCTGCCGCCGGCGAGACCGCTCTGCACCGGTTTCCAGTAGCTGGCTCCCAGGCCCTGAACGAGCCAGGCACTGACCACGGTCTTGCCCACATCGGTGTCGGTGCCGCAGACCACCAGGCGCGTCATGCCTCCACCCCCGCGCGGCGCTGGCCGACCAGCATCAGCACCCGCCAGCTCACCAGCGGGCTGTTGGGCCAATGCGCCAACAGCCGGCGCCATTGGGGGGTGCTTAGCGGCTGCTGGCTACTGCTGCCGGCCCCCAGCTCGCGCACGTGCCGCAAAAAGGCATGGGCTGCGCTGGTGCGGCCATCGCCAAAGCGGCGGCTGAACCACAACTGCTGGGCGCGGCCGATGCACAACAGCTCGCCGGCGGCAGCGATCAAGTCGTCGGCAGACGGTAGTGGTTGGGCCGTGCAGGGCACCTGGGCCCGCGTGGCCGCCTCGTGCCATTGAGGAAAACAGCCCGCAACCGGAACCGCCAGCACCAGCCAACCGCCAGGTGCCAGGGCGGCTGCCCATTGCCGCAGTCGGGCTGCGGGCTGGCTGAGCCACTGCAATGTGAAACTGCTGGTGAGCAGGGCGCATTGCTGCAGGTCGGCTGGCAGGCCCTGTTCCAGATCCCAGAGCACGCTCCTTTCGGCCAGTGGGTTGCGGGCCAGCAGCGCCGGGCTGCCGTCGATTTGCCACAAGGTCATCGCCGGTGCCTGCCGCTGCAGGGCTTGACCCACCAGGCCGCTGCCGGCGCCCAGATCGGCGCAGAGGCCCTGGGGCAGAGGCAGGTGGCTGATGCAATGGGCTAGGCGCCAGGCGATGGCCTGCTGCACATCGGCCAGGCGTTCGTAGTGGGCGGCCTGGCGGTCAAAGCGTGCGCAGATCGGTGTTGTGGCTCGGTTCATGGCCCGGCGAGACCCTCGAGCCAGGCGGTCACCAAGCCGAGCACAGGCGTGCGCAGCAGGGCATGGCCGGCGGCGGCCAGACGCAGCACATCGGCTTGTGGCAGCGCTTGTTCCAGGTCGCGGCGGGCCTCCGGCGCCACGATCTGATCGCATTCGGCTTGCACCAGCAGCACCCTGGCAGCGCTGGGAAAACCCGCGGGCAGTCCGCGGCTGCGGGCCAGTCGATCCAGATCTTGCAGCAGCTGTGCGCGGCCTGCAGCCGGCATGGCTTCGCTCGCAGGTGTCGTCTGGAGCAGCTCCACCGGATCGGGTGCGGCCACCCGCTGCAGAAACGTGTGCAGCATGGCTTGGGGCTGGGGGCCGGCCAGCTGCTCGGCCATGCCGGCGAGCGCGGCTTCGATCCGACGCCCTTCGCGCCCATCGGGCACGAACCGCCCGAAGCTGGTCAGCAGCACCACCGCATCGGCCTGCGCTAGCAGTTCGGGTGGCACCAGGTGAGGGCCCAGGGAGTGGGCGATGACGACCTTGGGGCCGTCGATCTGGGGCCACATGGGTTGCTGGGACGGAAGTTGGCCATAGCCGCGCCCGCCGCAGCTCCAGCTCCATGCGCGCGCCTGCCAGAGCGGCAACCAGGGATCCCAAGTGCGCTGATCGCTGCACCAGCCATGCATGGCCAGGATGCTGAGGCTGCTGCTCATGGCGGGCCCAGGGCGCTGATCAGTTGTTCGAGGCTGCCTGGCGGCACACCGTTGCGCAGCACCAACCGCAGTCTGGCGCTGCCTTCGGGCACCGTGGGCGGCCTGATCGCCACACTCAGCAGCCCCGCTTGCTCGAGCCGCTGCTGCAGCTTCAGCGCTCGTCGGTCGTCACCCACCAGCAAGGGCAGGATTGGCCCATGACCGGCTGGCCTCGGCCAGCCTGCCCGCTCCAGGCCGTCACGCCAACGCTGGGCACGCGCCAGCAGCTGGGGCCCTGGGGCCTCGCCGCACTGATGTGCGTTGACGATCCACTCCAGCGCTGCCAGGGCTCCAGCGGCCAACGGCGGCGCCAGTGCTGTTGTGTAGCGAAAGGCGCCGCTGCTCTGCAGCAGCCATTCGATCGTGCAGGCATCCCCGGCCAGAAAGGCTCCCCCGCTGCCCAGGGCCTTGCCGAAGGTGCCGCTGATCAGCGCGATGTCGTGATGACCCTGGCCGAGACCGCGGCCACCCGTTCCCAGCACCCCCAGGGCATGGGCCTCGTCGAGCACCAAGGCGGCCTGATAGCGATGGCACACCTGCACCAGCGCGCCGATGTCGGGGCTGGTTCCTTCCATCGAGAACAGGCTTTCACTGAGCACCACCACGCGCTTGGGCGGGTCGCTGCTGCGGACCTGGGCCAACCGCGCTTCCAGCTCGTGGATGTTGTTGTGACCGAAGCGCTGCAACTTGGCGCCACTGGTCCGCACCCCGGCCAGCAGTGAGTGATGGATCAGACGATCGGCCAGCACCAGGCTGTGGCGATCGGCCAGGGCGCAGACGGCGGCGATGTTGGCCTGAAACCCGCTGGGGAACAGCAGGGCCCGCTCGCGCCCCAGCCACTCGGCCAGCATCCGCTCCAGCTGTTTGTGCACCGGCCGGCTGCCGCTCACCAGCCGTGAGGCTCCCGCTCCGAGTCCGCTGCATTGCAGTTCTGCTGTGGCCGCAGCCACCACCTGAGGATGTGTGCTGAGTCCCAGGTAGTCGTTGCTGCACAGATCCAGCAGGGGCCTGGTGAGCTCTGTCGCGCTGTCCTGCGGATGGAGGCTGCCGGTACGGTCGGGCGCATAAAAGCGCAGGCGCCGGCGGCTTGAGCTGGGCAGGGCTGCCAGAGCTTGCTCAAGGGTTTGCTGCCAACCGGGCTTGCGCGCCTTGATCGTTCGATCCACTGCCACGCTCATGGCATGCAGTCTGGGCCAGCAAGGGTTCAACCTCCGTTGGCTCACCAGCGTGCGGTGGGCTGGATCTGGTTGGGTGCACGGTTATGACCTTGATCTGGCCCATAAGATCAGCACAGCATCGAAACCTTCCCCGTCACGCGCACCACGGCTACCGATAGCCATCTCCCTGGGGCTTCTGCAAGGCATGCCAACGGGGTGCCGCCGCTTGAACAGCTGTTCCCGTTCCCGCTCGACGGGTTTCAGCTCGAGGCGATCGATGCCCTCAATCAGGGCCAGTCGGTGGTGGTCAGCGCCCCCACGGGCAGCGGCAAGACGCTGGTGGGCGAGTACGCCATTCACCGCGCCCTGGCCCACGGCCAGAAGGTCTTTTACACAACCCCGCTCAAGGCCCTCTCCAACCAGAAACTGCGCGACTTCAGAGAGCAGTTCGGTGCTGACAACGTCGGCTTGCTTACCGGCGATCTGAGCCTCAACCGCGAGGCCCGCATCGTGGTGATGACCACCGAGATCTTCCGCAACATGCTGTATGCGGAGATCGACCACCCCGACAACGATCCCCTGGCCGATGTCGAGGCGGTGGTGCTCGATGAGTGCCACTACATGAACGACTCCCAGCGCGGCACGGTCTGGGAGGAGTCGATCA
>CAYFMB010000160.1:0-4646 GCA_964344095.1 uncultured Klebsiella sp. | reverse complement strand
CGCTGATGCTGGCCTGGCCCCTGAGGCTCTTGACCGCCTCTTCAAACCGCGCTGAGAGCTCGTCGAACACCGGGATTCCTGATTCGGTATGGGGCGATCGTAAAAACAGGCAGCTTGAGCTCAGCTCAGCTGTTGCGTCCGAAGGCGACCAGCTTCCAGGTTTCGCCATCGCGGGCGAACACATAGCGGTTGGTCAGGCTGGTCGGAGCTGTGCGCTCGATCACCGCCCCGCTGGCGCCGTTGCGGCTGTCGCTGTAGTTGAGCGTCACGCGAGCGGCGATGCGGCTGGGGCTGCGTTCGACCACTTCAAATCCGCTGATGCTCGTGTCAATCGTCTGGGTCTCGCCGCGGGCGGCATCGCTGCTGCGTTCGGCTTCGAGGCGCTCGATCTGGTTGCTGCGGGCCAGATCGCTCAGGGGCAGGTTGCTGTGATGACCTGCCAGCACCGCGGCCTTGGCTGTCAGCCAGGCCTCCAGCAGGGTCTGAAGCTGCCGGTCCGTGGGTTCGGCTGCGATTAAGGGCAGAGGCTTGGCTTCCGGTGGCTTGGCCGTTGCCGTGGTTTTGGCTGGCGCTGGCTGCACTGGAGCAAGCGGTGGCATCGTGCGCTTGGTGGGCCTGAGCGCAACGGCGGTTGCCGCCGCCACCACCAGCGCTGCCGCCACCAATGCGGCGATTGCAGGGGGCTTGCGCAGGTTCGACCACCACAGCTCAGGTCGCTCCAGGGCCGGCAGCGTCAGCGCCGGCAGGCGCCAGTGGGCCCAGGGGGCTTGCCAGGGTTCGTCCTCGTCGAGGTCCTCGTCGTCGTCAGCGAACGGCTCCGGCGCTGGTGCGGCAATCGCTGCCGTGTCACCGGCTTGCGGCTGGCCCACAGGGGGCTGCAGGTTGCCGGGCAGGCCCAGGCCGCTGGCCAGGGAGGCAAACGGATTGCTCAGGCTCGCCGATGCCTCGGCCGCCAGAGCGCTGCTGCTGCTGGTCGGCCTGGGGTCGTTTTGCTCGATGTAGGCCTGCACATCGCGATCGGCGAAGTAGGCGTCGAGATCGGGATCGGCGTCCAGATCGCGGTAGCCGGGCAGCACGTCACGCTGCAGCCAGTCGCGGCAGTAGGCGCAGAGCTGGGCCAGGGGATCGTCGCTCTGCTGGCTGGCCCAGGCCAGCTGTTCGGCACTGGCCCCCTGCCTGAAACGGCTCTCGGCCACGGCAACCTTGCCAAGCAGCAGCAGCAGGCAGGCCTGCAGCACCTCGGTGCCGCTTTGGTTGCTGGCCTGTAGCCGCGAGAGGGCGGCGGCGATGCGCTCAGGTTTGCGCTGCACGAAGCCCGAGGCCGTCAGCGCTGTTGTTGCCAGAAAATCGGCGGCGGCTGAACCTTCGGCCCAGCCACTGAACAGGTCCACCTGTTCCTGCACGGTCAGGAACGAGCGGATCTGCTTAAAAAAGCTCAGAAACGCGTCGCTGCCCAGGTGGGGGTCAGCGCTGCCTTCCAGCCCGCCGCGGCGTTCAACCAGATCACCCAGCAGCCGCAAACCCTCGCTGCGTTCGGTCGTGGCGGTCAGGGGCCTGCTGAGCAGGTCCAGCACCCGATAGGGGGTGAGGGCCTCGAGGCTGTCGGCCAGTTGCTGGCGCTGCTGGGGCAGTTGCCCCATGCGCTGCAACAGGTGCTGGCCCTGCAGCAACAGCTGCGCCGCCGCTTCGAAGCGTCGCTGCTGTTGCAGCTCGCTGGCTCCGGCCAGACAGGCCTGGGACGCCACCAGGGTCAGATCGGCTTCACGGCTGCTGCCCAGCGCCGGTGCCCGGGGCGGCTGCAGGCTGCGGCTGGCCAGCTCGAAACAGTCCAGACTCTGACCTGCTTCCAGGAGCAGCAGCAGGCCACCGACCTCCAAGGTGCTGGCAATGTCGAGTGCGGCAATCACGTCACTGCCGCCGCTGGCCAGGGCCGTCAGGTCGGCCTCATAACGCCCCCGTCGGCTGCTGTCGCTCAGCAGGTCGGCACTGCTGCGTAGCAGATCAGCTCGGGCCTCGAGGGTTTCACTGCTGTACCCATCGCCCGGGGGACGGTCCAGCCGCTGCTGGAGCATCTGCAGTGCGGTCTGGGCATCGCTTGCCGGACTGACGCCGAGCAGCCGGAAATGATCGATCGGCAGTTCCAACGCGGACCGTGGTCTGGTGGCCGACTGTAGGCAGGGTCAACGGTTCTGGCTCGTCGTGAGCCAGGAGTTGTGAACAGAACCCGTACAGTTGGCCGATGACCAAGGCAGACATGAGCCCAGATCTTGCGGCCGCCTCCGGAGCACCGGCCTGTTCGGCTGATTCCACCCATGTGGCCGGTCCCCACGCCGAGCGTCTGGAGAACCTTTATCCCGCGACACCGGCGACGGTGACCCGCGACGAGGGGCTAACGCTCTACCGCGACATGGTTCTCGGACGTCGCTTCGAAGACAAGTGCGCGGAGATGTACTACCGCGGCAAGATGTTTGGCTTCGTGCACCTTTACAACGGTCAGGAAGCGGTCAGCACCGGCGTCATCAAGGCGATGAAGTTGCAGCACGACTGGTTCTGCAGCACCTATCGCGATCACGTGCACGCCCTCAGCTGCGGCGTGCCTGCCCGCGAGGTCATGAGCGAGCTGTTTGGCAAGGAGACGGGTTGCAGCAAGGGCCGCGGTGGTTCCATGCATCTGTTCTCGAAAGAACATCACCTTCTGGGGGGCTACGCCTTCATCGGTGAGGGCATCCCGGTGGCTCTGGGTGCTGCGTTTACCAGCCGCTACAAACGCGATGCCCTGGGCGATGCCAGCAGTGATGCCGTCACGGCTGCCTTCTTCGGCGATGGCACCTGCAACATCGGCCAGTTCTACGAATGCCTGAACATGGCGTCGCTGTGGAAACTGCCGATCCTGTTTGTGGTCGAGAACAACAAGTGGGCCATTGGCATGGACCACAACCGCGCCACCAGTGATCCGGAGATCTGGCGTAAAGCCGCCGCCTTCGGCATGGCCGGAGAAGAAGTTGACGGCATGGATGTGCTGGCTGTGCGCGCCGCAGCTCAGCGGGCCATTGAGCGGGCCCGCGCCGGCGAGGGCCCGACTCTGCTCGAGTGCCTCACCTATCGCTATCGCGGCCACTCCCTGGCCGATCCCGACGAACTGCGCGCCGAGGCCGAAAAGGCGTTCTGGGCCAAGCGCGATCCGATCAAACGTCTCGCGGGTCAACTGGTGGAGCAACAGCTGGCCACAGCCGACGAGCTTGCAACGATCGACAAGGAGGTCGACGCCGAAATCAACGACTGCGTTGACTTTGCTCTGGCCGCCCCCGAGCCCAAGCCCGAGGAGCTGACCCGCTACATCTGGGCTGAGGACTGAGTCCTCAGAGGGTGCTCGGAATCCGCCGTGTCAGGTTGCGCAGTTTGCGCAGGGCCTTGAGCTCGACCTGACGCACCCGCTCGCGGGACACATCAAGATGCCTGCCGATCTCGGCCAGGGTGTGCCGTTCTTCACCATCGAGACCAAAGCGCAGGCGCAGCACTTCGCGTTCCTGTTCGCTCAGGTGGCTGAGCCAGCGCCCCAGTTGTTCGTGGTGAATGCCACGCTCGACGCGGTCGAGGGGCTCTTCATCGGGATTGTCGGCGATCAGGTCGCCGAGAAAGCTGCGACCCTCATCGCCATTGACCGGAGCATCAAGGCTTGAGGTGGTGAGGGCCTGGCGCAGCAGTCCATCGAGCTCTTCCATGGGCATGCCCATGGCTTCGGCGATCTCGCGGCGGCTGGGCATGGCACCCAGTTTGTGAGCCAAGTCCATGCTGACCTTGCGGATGGCGCTCAGGCGCTCGCCGAGATGCACCGGCAGCCGAATCGTGCGCGATTGGCAGGCGATCGCACGGGTCATGCTCTGGCGGATCCACCAGAAGGCATAGGTCGAAAACTTGTAACCGCGGGTCGGATCGAATTTCTCGACCGCGCGCTCCAGGCCCAGGGAGCCCTCCTGGATGAGATCCAGCAGTTCAAGGCCCTTGCCCTGATACTTCTTGGCAACGCTGACGACCAGGCGCAGGTTGGCCTTCATCATGCGGGCCTTGGAGCGGCGGCCCACCCGCATGATCTTTTGCTCGTGCGTGGTGTACGCGTCGTCGCCACGCTCCAGCAGCTGCATCATCGCCTGCACCTGGTTGCCCAGTTCGATCTCTTCGGCGGGGGTCAGCAGGGGTTCACGGCCAATGCTGCCGAGGTACCAGCTGATTGGATCGCTGCTGCGTCGGCGGGTGCTGTCGCCTTCCTGCATCGTTGAGGCAGCCATGGAGAGACAGGCAGGAGGGCTATGACTATCTCCCTAAACATGCGATTGCCACTGTGATTTCAGCAACCCTTTAGCTTTGACTTGCAAAACAACACAATCGGGGGTTGCTGCAGAAACCTCTTTCCCGTCAGAGCCGTTGCGCTGCAGTGATTCTTGCGAATGTTTTTGTTTTTCTTCCGAATTGAGTTAATTCGTCAACAAGCGGGAATTGTGGGTCTCAACACGATTGCCAGGGGCGCTTGGCCAGGGTGGTCGCGATTGCCGCCGGTGTGCAACCTCCCGGTCCAGTTCGTCTCTCGCAGTGGGTGCCTGCCAGGGCGTGATCCAGGGCGGCGGCCGCCAGCCAGGCGCTCTGGCAGG
>CAYFMB010000159.1:0-4667 GCA_964344095.1 uncultured Klebsiella sp. | reverse complement strand
CTCCAGTTCTCCCGCCGAATCACGCAGCCCGGCTTGAGCGCCGGCTGGGTGACAAAGCTCGAGCTGGGGTTCATGGTCGTGTACAGCTCGATGTCCATCACAAAGGCGCTGGCCCCCCACTGGCGGCAGAACTCGGGGTCGGGCACGGCCATGTCGAGCTGCTGGGAGCTGGCGATGTTGCCTTGATCGCCCTGGGTGGTGCTGGAGATGCCGGTGCCGATGCCGATGCCCACCACCAGCACCCCCGCCAGGATCGCCAGGGTGCCCACGTTGAACTGCAGCGGAGGGCCGCCACCAGGGCCTTTGCCTGGGCCTCCACCACCGCCTGGGCGACCGCCTGGACCGCCTGAGCCCCCGCCGCGTCGGGGACCACCCCGCTCGCTGTAGCCGCGCTCGCTGTAGCCGCGCTCGCCGTAGCTGCGGTCCTCGTAGGCCCGCTCGTCGTAGCCGCGGCTCTCGTAGCGCGATCGGGTCACAAGCTTTCGGAGGTGCGTGGCAGGCCCATGGAGTAGTTGAGCACCCGGCAATCCGGGTTGTAGCGAAGCTTGCCGGCCTGCAGGAGCTCGCGCAAATAACCTTCCAGCTCCGAGCCGATGCGGCGCAGGTTGTAGTCGCTCAGCTCGCTGCCGGCTGCGGCAGCCACCAGTTCGCGGAAGCGCTGCTGCACCAACTCCAGGGTGGCCTGGTCCCAGAGAAACTCGTTGTCCGGATCCACATCGAGGGTGAGCTGGTCCGGATCGGCCACCAGATCGCCGTTCTCCACCCGCGCCGTGAACAGGCGGATGTGGCGGGTCGTGCTCTTGAGCAGCGTGGCGTCGGGCATGGCTGGCTCGGTGTGCCGGTCGCGGCAACTCTAGGAACACCCCTTGCCTTTTAAGGTTGCGCGTACGTTCAGGCTCCAGACCCATGCGCATCGCCATCGCCGGAGCAGGTCTTGCCGGCCTGTCGTGCGCCAAATACCTGTGTGACGCGGGTCACACGCCGGTGGTTTACGAAGCCCGTGATGTGCTCGGCGGCAAGGTGGCGGCTTGGCAGGACGAGGAGGGCGACTGGTACGAAACAGGTCTGCATATCTTCTTTGGCGCCTACCGCAACATGCGCCAGCTGTTCAAGGAGCTCAACATCGAGGAGCGGCTGCAGTGGAAAAGCCACTCGATGATCTTCAACCAGAAGGAGACGCCGGGGACCTACAGCCGCTTTGATTTTCCCGACATTCCTGCACCGTTCAACGGTGTGGCGGCCATTCTGGGCAACAACGACATGCTCAGCTGGCCCGAGAAGATCAGCTTCGGGCTGGGTCTGGTGCCGGCCATGCTGCGTGGTCAGCAGTATGTCGAGGAGTGCGATCAGTACTCCTGGACCGAGTGGCTGCGGTTGCACAACATTCCTGAGCGGGTCAATGATGAGGTCTTCATCGCCATGGCCAAGGCGCTGAACTTCATCGATCCCGATGAGATCTCGAGCACCGTGGTGCTCACCGCCCTCAATCGCTTTCTGCAGGAGAGCGACGGCTCCAAAATGGCCTTCCTTGATGGCAACCCTCCCCAGCGTCTGTGCCAGCCGATCGTCGATTACGTGACCGCCCGCGGTGGTGAGGTTCACCTCGATTCTCCTTTGCGTGAGATCGAGCTGAACGCTGATGGCAGCGTGGCTGGTTTTCGCATTGCTGGCATCAAGGGCAAGGAAGGTTTCACCGCCACCGCCGATGCTTATGTGAGCGCCCTACCGGTGGATCCGCTCAAACTCCTGCTCCCAGAGCCCTGGAGGCAGCTGCCTTACTTCCAGAAGCTCGACGGGCTCAATGGTGTGCCCGTGATCAACATTCACCTCTGGTTTGACCGCAAGCTCACCGACATCGACCATCTCCTGTTCAGCCGCAGCCCCCTGCTCAGTGTTTATGCCGACATGAGCAACACTTGCCGCGAATACGCAGACCCCAACCGCTCGATGCTTGAGCTGGTGTTTGCCCCTGCCAAAGATTGGATTGGCCGCAGTGACGACGACATCGTCGCCGCCACCATGGAGGAGCTCAAGCGCCTGTTCCCGATGCATTTCACCGGCGACGATCAGGCCCAGCTGCGCAAGGCCATTGTGGTGAAAACGCCGCTCTCCGTTTACAAGACCGTGCCCGGCTGCCAGCAGCTGCGTCCTGATCAGGCCTCGCCGATCGCTAACTTCTTCATGGCGGGTGACTACACGATGCAGCGCTACCTGGCATCGATGGAGGGTGCTGTGCTCAGCGGCAAGCAATGCGCTCAGGCGGTTGCTGGCGCTGCCCATCGTGTTTCCGCCCCGGCGGAACCTGTGGCGTTGGGCGTTTGAGCTGGTGATCGCTGCCCAGCCCGCTGCTGCTCTTCCTTCTCTGGAGGAAGCTTATGAAGCCTGTCGCCGTGAAACGGCCGAATGGGCCAAGACGTTTTACCTGGGCACTCTGCTGATGCCGCAGGCCAAGCGCCGGGCCATCTGGGCCATCTACGTCTGGTGCCGCCGTACCGATGAGCTGATGGACAGTGCCGAGGCCATGTCCCGGCCCGTCGCCGAACTGGCAGAGCGCCTGGATGCCTGGGAGCAGCGCACCAGGGACCTGTTTGCCGGCACGGTGCGCGATGGCCTCGATCGGGTGATGGCAGACACGATCGAGCGCTACCCGCAGCCGCTGCAGCCCTACCTCGACATGATCGAGGGCATGCGGATGGATCTGACCACCACCCGCTACCGCGACTTTGAGCAGCTCAAGCTCTACTGCTATCGGGTGGCGGGCACCGTCGGCCTGATGACCCAGGAGGTCATGGGTCTCGATCCGGCTTACACCACCGCACCCTGGAGTGATGCGCCCGACACCTCCCAGGCCGCCGTGGCTCTGGGCATTGCTAACCAGCTCACCAACATCCTGCGCGATGTGGGAGAGGACCGCGGCCGCGGCCGCATCTACCTGCCCCTCGATGAACTGGCCCGCTTTGGCGTCAGCGAGGCGCAGCTGCTGGCCGGTCAGGTCGATGACAATTGGCGCGCTCTGATGGCGTTTCAGCTCCAGCGGGCGCGCGAGTGGTTCGCCCGCAGTGAGGCGGGCGTGCGCTGGCTGGCCCCTGATGCGCGCTGGCCGGTGTGGGCCTCACTGCGCCTGTACCGGGGCATCCTCGACGTGATCGAGCAACACGGCTACGACGTGTTCAACAATCGTGCCTACGTGCCCATGGCGGGCAAGTTGCTGGACCTGCCATGGTCGTTTGTGGTGGCGCAGGTCCGCTAGGCGTCCAGCCACCGCAGCAGCACGGGGTTGACCAGCTCGGGGGCCTCATCGTGGGGGCAGTGCCCCAGGCCCGGCAGCACCACCAGTTCGCGGATGCAGCCGTAGGTGTCGGCCCATTGCCGCGCCTCGCCCGGATCCTCCCAGGGGTCGGCTGCCCCCCAGAGCAGGCGCACCGGAACCGGTGCTGCACCCGAGCTCAGCGCCGCCAGCAGGTTCGGCGCCAGATGGTCGTCAAACAGATTGACAAAGCCGCGAAAGCTTTCCAGCGCACCGGCATCGCGGCTGGGCTCGTACAGCAGCTCCACCAGCTCGTCGTCGACATGGGCGCCGCTGGGGTAGGCCTGCGCCAGCACCCGCCGGATCACCCGCGGCCGCGCCAGATTGCCGAACAGCACGGCCAGCAGCCAGCGCCGATGCACCAGCGCCTTGATCAGGGGTTTGGTGCTGCGCTCCAGCGGGCTGAGCCGGTCGGCCCGTTTGTCATCGAGGGTGCGTTGAGCGCAGTCGATCAACACCAGAGACGTCGGCGATGCGCCTCGATCCCTCAGCAGCCGAGCGGCGTTGAGGCACACCACGGCTCCGATCGAGTTGCCGATCAAGTGCAATGGCGCGTCCGGCGCCTGGGGTCTGATCACCTCGGTGATGAACGCGATCAGTTGTTCAGCCCACAGATCAAAGCCATAGCGCACGGCCCCAGGCGTTGCCGCTTCGCCCCCCAGTTGTGACGGCGGTTTGCTGCTGGCGCCAAAGCCCAACAGGTCAATCGCCCAGACCCCAGCCTGCTCGGCCAGGGCGGGGAAGGTGTGGCGCCAGTGGTTTCGGTTGGCGCCGAACCCATGCACCAGCACCACCTGGGGCGCATTGTCAGCGGGACCTGGGTGGTGGCAGTAGGACACCAAAAAACCCTGCCAGGTCCACTCATGCGTGGGGGCTGGCAGGGGCATGGTTACTGAAGCGCCGGTGGCGCGGGATGGATGGCGTTGGCTGAATCAGACCGCCGCGGTCTGGTTGGCCAGCAGGGACTTCAGCTTGGCCAGTTCGCCGGCCCAGCGGGGATCGGGGGCTTCGCTGTCGACGCTGTCGGCGTGCACCACCTTGTTGACAGCCTTGCGGGCCACCGCATTGCTGGCACCGGGACCGCGGCGGTCATTGCCGGCAGCACCAGAGCGGGCGTCACGGCGCTCCGAGATCTCGATGCGCAGAGCATTGCCACCAAAGTCTTTGCCGTTGAGCTGCTCGATCACAGCATCGGCCAGTTTGGCGTCATCGACATTGGCAAACCCGAAGCCGCGGCAGGCGCCGGTCTCCCGATCGTTGACAGCCTTGAAGCGAACGCCCTCGCCGACGCTGGTAAACAGAGCCTCAAGCTCTTTGGCATCAAAGGCGGTCGGCAGGTTGCCGACATAGAGACGAACGC
>CAYFMB010000158.1:0-4668 GCA_964344095.1 uncultured Klebsiella sp. | reverse complement strand
CAGCCAGCGGCCCTGCAACTGCTGCAACACCAAATTGAGCGCCCCCGACTTGCCACCACCGGCATCGGGCGCCCGGCGCACGACCTGCAGCAGCGGAAGACGTTCTTGCAGCTCGGCGAGCAGCTCGGGGGTGCGATCGCTGCTGCCGTCATCGACCACCCACACGCGCAGAGCGCCTTCGGGGTAGCGCAGTTGGGCCAGGTGCTCGACCAGGCGCGTGATGACGGCCTGCTCGTCGCGGGCGGCGATGACCACATCAACGTCGGGCCATGGACTGGGCACATCCGCAGCCGAGGGCACAGACGTCTGGGTCCCATCGCCCAGGCCCTGCAGCAGCACGGTGCGAATGCTGTAGCCCCCCAGAACCACGGCCATGGCAATCGCCGGCCAGAAGCTCTGCTCAGGCGGCAGCCAATGGGGCCCCATGCCAGCGGCCAGGCAGGCCAGCAAAAACAGGGCTGACTTGGCGCGACGGCGATTGCTGGAGCTGCCGCCCGCGTCCATCAGTTTCCCTCAGTGGACACAACTTTACGGGGGAGGGCTGACTGCCGATGGTGTCAGCTGCTGCAGGGGCTTCAGGCTGGTGCCCGGGTAATAGCGCTGCAGGATGCGGGCGGCGGACCAGCCGCGGTGGGCCAGATCGATGGCCCCCGCCTGGGAGAGGCCAACCCCATGACCAAAACCGCCACCCTCAAAGCGCCACACTCCCGGCGCCTGAACCTGCAGCTCAAACAAGGTGCTGGGCAGAAGCCGCAGGGTGCGCCGGATCGCGTCGAGCCGAAGCCGGGTCGCACCGGTGCTGCCCTCGATCGCCAGCTCAACCACCCGACCGCTGGAGCCGCGTTGGCTCACGCGCAGGCGTTGCACTTGGCCAACGTTGATGCCGCGCTGAGCGAGGGCAGCCGCAATCTGGCTGCGGTCAAGCAACCGCGTCCAACGAAACAATGGATGATCAGCCCCGACGAAACCTTGCTGCTGGTGCAACAACGCCGCCAGTGCACCCGGCAGCGGCGGCGGCGACAAGCTGTCGCCCAGGACTGAACTAAGGCGATCGAGCCCAGCGCTCAAATAAGGCAGCGACGCCGCATCCCAGGCTTCGTCAAGGGTGGCCGCCACCCCGCCGTTGCTGGCGTGATACACCGCATGGATCGGCTCACCAGCCCAGCTGAGCAGCTGCAGCTCAGTGCGGCGAATGGCCTGCTGAACCTGCGGGCTGGCCTCGCGCGGATCGCTGTACACCTGGCACTGGGTGCTGGCGCAGAGGTGATAGCCATCGGCCCGGTAACGCTGCTGATTGCGCACGGCCCAGGTGCGGGCCAAAACAGCCTGCACATCAAGGGCGGCCGGCGGTGAACCCGCACCGATCTCGTGGGGCACGACCCCGGCGAGATAACGCTCCAACGGCACCTGCTCCACCAGGGTCCAACTGCCATGGGCATCGCTCTGAAGGCGAAACGGCCCCCGGTAGACCCCGTTCTGCCAGCGGAGCCCCGCCGGGGCTTCGATCTGCAGCGGTCCCTGCAGCGGCAGCGGCGGCCGCCCGGGCAACACCAGCAGCGGCACCACCGCCTGGGTGATCCGTTGCTGCAGGCGTCGCACCACCACACCCGGAGGAACCGGCGCGTCCTGTGGGGCCCAGACCTCCCAGTCGGAGGGCTGGGCCAGGGTCACAGCGACGCCGAGCTGGCGCCAACGCTGGGCAACCCGCTCAGCCGACTCAAAACTGGCGTAGGGACCAGCCACGAGCCGTTGCAACAGCAACGGCTGCGCGAGGGACTGAACCTGCCAACGCACGCTGGCCTGTTCAGCGCTCCACTGCTGACCGCTGCCATCGCGCAACCTGAGCGTGCCGGCGGCACTGTTCAGCGGCACGGGCGCTGCTGCCGCGCTGCCGCCCAGGCGCGCTGCCAAGGCGACCCAAAGCTGCGGATTCCTGGCCTCAACCGGCGGCGGCGGCGGCACCGGCCACTGCAGCATGGACACTTCGTCAGCCCGACAACCGACGCACAGCAGCACCAGGCTCAGGGGTGCCAGGGGCAGCAAAGACTTGGAAGAACGGACACCCACGTCGTACTGTGATTGTTTGTGCCAGAGCCGCAAGCGATGCCGAAGCTCAAGACCCGCAAAGCAGCCGCCAAGCGGTTCAAAGTCACCGGCAGCGGCAAGTTCCTGCGTCGCCGGGCCTTTCGCAACCACCTGCTCGATCACAAGAGCCCCAAGCGCAAGCGTTACCTCGGCACCATGGCCGTCGTTGACGAGCGTGACGCCGACAACGTCGCCCTGATGCTGCCCTACAGCGGCTGATTCGACCAGGCACGGGGCCGACAGTCGCCGATCTGTTGCCTCCCCACCCCAACACGTCCACATTTCACTGAGAGCTAAGTCATGGCCCGCGTCAAGAGGGGCAACGTCGCCCGCAAACGCCGCAACAAGATTCTGCGGCTTGCCAGGGGTTTTCGTGGCGGCAACGGATCCCTGTTCCGCACCGCCAACCAGCGGGTGATGAAGGCCCTCTGCAATGCCTACCGCGATCGCCGTCGCCGCAAGCGTGACTTCCGCCGCCTGTGGATCGCTCGCATCAACGCCGCTGCCCGTCTCAATGGCGTGAGCTACAGCCGCCTGATGGGCGGTCTCAAGAAGGCTGATGTGCGCCTCAACCGCAAAATGCTGGCCCAGCTGGCCGTGGTTGATCCCGCCAGCTTCACCAGCGTTGTGGGCGCCGCTCAGTAGTCCTGATCCGTAGTCCTGACGTGATCGATGCCCTGTTGCCCCAGGCCTACCTGATCGGCCTGGTCGCGATTCTTGCTGTGGCTGCCGTCGTGGTGGCCCGGCAAGTTTGGCGGGTACGGCGCGATGAAGTCACCTTGGCTCGTCTTGAGCAGCAGGGTGGAACCAGCAAAGGCTCAGCCGCTGACCTCTACGAACTGGGTTCAGCCCAACTGCGCAAACGTTTGTACGGTCAAGCTGCTGACAATCTGAAGCTGGCCTTGAAACGTGCCCAAGGGGACAGCGAACCCGCTGAAGCGATTGCCCTGATCGAGAATGGGCTTGGTTTTGCTTTGGCTGCTCAGAATAATTACAAAAGTGCGATCAGCCATTACCGCAAGGCTTTAGCAGCCAAGGCTGATTATCCCGTCGCGCTGAACAATCTGGCGTTTGCGCTCGAAAAGCAATTCAAGCTCGACGAAGCTCGTGAGGCTTACGAACAGGCTCTGAGCTTGGATCCTGATAACAAAACAGCCCGCAAGCGGCTGACTTTGCTGGAACGCAAGACCGCGGCCTGAATCGTTTGTAACCTCATCAGCCACTGAGTCTTGCTCAGTGGCTCAGGCTTGCTTGTGCAAGTTACTTTTATTGCGCAACAGTTAGCTGCGACGACCAGACGTGACGGGGAGGAGGATCAATTTGCCTCCCTGGTTGGTCAGCCGGGGTGCCTCCCAGGAACTGAGCTGAAAGGTCTGCAGGCCTTGAAATGTGCCCCCTGCTTCCAGACCAGCGCCCGAGGCATCACCCAGCAGCAACAGGTCAAGCTGATCGGATTTGGCATTGATGTTGCCCTGAACCGGCGTGGTGGTCGAGCCAATGCTCAGGGTGCCGGTCAGCACGATCATTTGACCCACCGGCGTGAGCGAAGCAAGGTCGAGCTTCACGGTCTGAGCGGCACCTGTGGGGCCGTACGCCTGATAGGTACCGCTCCAACGACGGGGCAATTCCTGGGCCAGGATCCGTGCCCGGCCAACGGGATCAAACAGTTCGACCGTGTCGGTCTGGACTGCCTCCAGTGACGCCTGCACCTGGGCGCTGGCGGGATTGAACGGCACCAGACCAGAGCGGGTTGCCGGCTGTGCCAGAGACGGCATCGCCAGGGCCGCCGCCAGCAATGGGGAGCCAAGCAGCAGGGCGCGCAGGGACATGGCCGCCGCAGAAACGAACAACAGTGCCCCAACCCTAAAGACCGGGAAGCGCTCGCGATACGGTCGCTGCAACGACACTGAGCCAGCCGTGAGCCCGTCCACCCCCGCAGCCCAGGCCGATCCCCTGGTGATCGCCGGGCGCAGCTTTGGTAGCCGCCTGATGACGGGCACCGGCAAATACCCCAGCCTGCAGGTGATGCAGGCCAGCCTCGAGACCAGCGCCTGCGCCATCGTCACCGTGGCGGTGCGGCGGGTGCAGAGCCAGGCCGCCGGCCACGAAGGATTGATGGAGGCGATCGACTGGACGCGCATCTGGATGCTGCCCAACACCGCCGGCTGCGCCACGGCCGACGAGGCCGTGCGTGTGGCAAGGCTCGGACGTGAGCTGGCCAAGTTGGCGGGCCAGGAGGACAACAACTTCGTCAAGCTGGAGGTGATTCCCGACAGCAAGCATCTGCTGCCTGATCCAATCGGCACCCTGGAGGCGGCCGAAATCCTGGTCAAAGAGGGCTTCGCGGTCCTGCCTTACATCAACGCGGACCCGCTGCTGGCCAAGCGGCTCGAGGAGGCCGGCTGCGCCACGGTGATGCCGCTGGGCTCACCGATCGGATCGGGCCAAGGCATTCGCAATGCCGCCAACATCGCTCTGATCATCGAAAACGCCAGCGTGCCGGTGGTGGTCGATGCCGGCATCGGTGTCCCCAGTGAGGCCGCCCAGGCCATGGAGATGGGGGCCGATGCCCTGCTGATCAAC